>JAJXSV010000244.1 GCA_021784375.1 Actinomycetes bacterium
TGGCTACAACACCATGGCCAGCGTGCCGGCCACGATGAGCGCCAATCCCAGACCGCTGCGGGCACTCAGTCGTTCCTTGAACACGAAGTAGGAGAAGCCGATGGTCACCAGAATGCTGAGCTTGTCGATGGGCACCACGCCACTGACCGGACCCACCTGCAGCGCCTTGTAGAAGCACAACCAGGACGCGCCGGTGGCCAGGCCCGACAGCCCGATGAACAAGAGATCGCGCGAAGGAACCGCTCGGATGCGTCGATGCTCGCCGGTGACGAAGACCACCAGCCAGGCCATGACCAGCACCACTGCCGTGCGGATGGCAGTGCCGAGATTGGACTCGATGTTCTCGATACCCACCTTGGCCAAGGCCGTGGTGAGGCTGGCGAACACCGATGACAGCAGGGCGAAGAGCAGCCATTGCCGACCCTGGGCATCATGACCGGCGATTCGTCGTTGCGGCAACATCAAGAGGGTTCCGATGGCGATCACACTGATGCCCAGCAATCGCACAACGAGATTCGTCGTCTCACCGAAGAGCGCGATTCCCAGCAGCACGGTCAGCACAATGCTGGACTTGTCGATCGCCACCACCGGGCTGACCGGACCGATCTGCAGGGCACGGAAATAGCAGAGCCACGAAGCTCCCGTGGCCAGCCCTGAAAGCACGAGGAACAGCAATGTCTTTCGACTCACCGCACCCAGCGTCGACTCGGAACCGACGACCAAGACCATCAGCCAGGCGAAGACCAGCACCACCACGGTGCGAATGGCGGTGGCCAGATTGGAGGACGTGTGCTTGATGCCGACTTTGGCGAGAATGGCCACCAGCCCCGCGAACAGGGCGGAGCCGCAGGCCCAGGCAATCCACATTTCAGCGCATCACCAGACGCCGTGATACACGGACACGATGGGGATGCAGCACGGCCAAACCCGACCAGGTGCCGATCACGAGTGCAGCTCCCACGATGATGTCGAGCAGGAAGTGATTGCCGGTGCCCAGTACGACCCCGGCGGTTACAAGCGGGTAGAGCCAGATCAGCCAGCGGATTCTCGATCGCGCCGCCACCGTGAACGCAATTGCGCACCACACGGCCCAGGCGATGTGCACGCTGGGCATGGCGGCGTACAGGTTCACCAGACCGGTCACGCTCTTCATACCGGCGAAGAGCACCGGATGCACGAGCATGGTGTCGACGATTCCAACCTCCGCAAAGCGCGGAGGGGCAAGCGGCACCACCCAGTAGATGAGCAGGCTCACCAGGCTGACGATGACGAGTGTGGTCCGCAGGGCCGCGAACTGCGGTCGATGACGCATCCACAACCAGATGAGCACCACGGCAGCCACGCCTTCATGCGCCACCTGGTAGTAGACGCTGCAGAAGTCGGCCAGCCCCTGGTGCTGACGGAGCACGCCGTTGGCCCAAAGCTCAATGTCGATGTGCAGCCATCGCTCGATGGCTTGCACGCGGTCAGCGTTCTGGAAGGCCAACGCCTTGCGCTCCGGTGCAACGCCCCGCACCCACTCGTAGGCCACATACAACAGCCCGAGCAGCAGGACCTCACGACGCCAGTCACCGGCACGGAACATCGACTGCAGGTACCGGACCCCGCCGCGGCGCATTCGCTTGCGCATGCAATCTCCTCAGGCGACGAGGCCGCAGCCCTGCGACATCTTGGGAACTGTATCGGCAGCTGCATCCCGCATAGCGGCAGGCTCAGGTCACAAAGCGGTACGAAACAGCGAATGGTCAGCCGGCAACGGCCGATTCAAAGGCGCCAATGTCCAGCTTGTGCATCTGCAGCATGGCCGCCATCGCCCGACGTCCGGCCTCACCTGGTGCTCCGAGGAATTCACCGAGACGGCTCGGCGTCACCTGCCAACTCACACCGAAGCGGTCCTTGCACCAGCCGCAGGCGCCCTCCTCCCCACCACCGGCGATAAGTGCATTCCACAACTCGTCGATCTCCTGCTGGCTGTCGCAGGACACCTGGAAGGAGACCGCCTCGCTGTGCGGGAACTGCGGGCCACCGTTGAGGGCCGCAAAGGGCTGACCGAAGAGCTCGAACTCCACGACCAGCACCGACCCTGCGGGTTTGGGCGCGCCCTCGCCGTAATAGGACGTGGACTTCATGCGCGAATCCGGGAACAGCGATACATAGAACGCCGCGGCCTGGGCCGCTTCGTCGTCGAACCAGAGGAAGGTGGTAACGCCGTGGATGCTCATTCACTGATGGTACGGGCGTGCGGGCAGCCGCTGCCGTGCTCCCCCAACTTCCCAGCATCGACCCACGCTTGTGCGTCCGGAGGTATCAGGACCACATCCGCTTGGGCTTTGCCGAATGATGACAAGCCGCTGCCCCTGTTCCAAAGCACGAGGACTATCCTCGCGCCGTGCCCAAAGGTGACAGCCTCTTCCTCGCCATCAACCAGTTCGCAGTGGATACCCCCTGGCTGCATACTCCGGCCCGGCTCTTCGCCAGCGACGGCATCCTGCTCTTCGAGCTCCTGCTGGTGATCGCCTGGTGGCGCGGTCGGGCGATGGGCAACCGCCTGGTGGCGGCGGCCCTGCTGGCGCCGGTGGCAACCGTCGTCGCTTTCGGCGTGCAGCAGCTGATCGTGATGTTCGTGGACGAGGCCCGGCCCTATGCCGTGCATCCCAGCGCGCTGGTGCTCGTGAGCAGGACCACCGACCCCTCATTCCCCAGCGACCACGCCTGCGTCACCGCGGCAATCGCCGTGGGGCTGCTCTTCGCCAACCGCCGGCTCGGCTACGCGGCGGCCATCGGCGCCCTGCTCATGGCGGTCACCCGGCTCTACGTCGGCGCTCACTGGCCGATCGATGTCGTCGCCGGTCTGCTCGTCGGTGCCCTGGTCTCTTGGGGTGTCATGTTCGCCCTGCGCGGCCCCGCCACCCGCCTGGTGGCCAAATTGGGTGAGACGGCGCTGCGGCCGCTCGTCGCCGCCGCCTGACGCACACGCTCCTCTACATTCGCGGCATGCGCCTGCAATTCGAACTCGACGAGCTCGGCAGCCCGGTGGGCTTGCCGGTTGCCTCCCCGGGCCCTGCAACGCTCCCCAACGCCGACCTGATCGTGGAGGGTGCGTACGCACGGCTTGAGCCACTGCGGGCGGAGGTGCACGGCCATCAGCTCTGGGAGGCCTTCGGCGAAGACCGCGAGGGACGTAACTGGACCTACCTCGGTGTCGGTCCGTTCTCCAGCGACCAGGAGTTCACCGGCCACCTTTCACGCATCGCAGCCAGCAGCGATCCCTTCTTCTACGCCATCATCGACAAGCACAGCGGGCTGGCCGTGGGCTACGCCTCCTATCTGCGCATTGATCCCAACGCGCGCAGTATCGAGGTCGGTTGGATCACCTACTCTCCGCGCGTCCAACGCACCCGCGTCGCCACGGACAGCATGTACCTCATGATGCGCACTGCCTTCGAGCTCGGATATCGGCGCTACGAGTGGAAGTGCAATGCTCTGAATGCGCCATCCATTGCTGCCGCGCAGCGCCTGGGGTTCTCCTTCGAGGGCCTCTTCCGGCAGGCGCTGGTGGTGAAAGGCCGCAATCGAGACAGTGCATGGTTCTCGGTCATCGATGGTGATTGGCCCCGGCTCCGCAGCGCGTTCGAACGTTGGTTGGGACCGGACAACTTCGATGCCGCTGGCCAACAGCGGGAGCGCCTCAGCGACCTCACCGCGCCCGTCGTGGCCTCACGCTGGCCACAGCTCGTAGTGGACCTTTGAGCGCCGACGATCCCGCAGCCACGTCTGCGCATTCGGCGCCAGCCTTGGCCGCTCGGTCAGTTCGGCCTTGGCGAGTGCGGGTGAGTCCCAGCACACTGCTGGCATGAACACGCCTGCTCCCTGGCACATCCGCAGGGCCCGCGTCGACGACGCCGCCCAATTGGCAGGGCTGCTGCTCTCCATCGGCTGGTTCTCCGCGCTGGAGGGCCGCAACCGGGGAGAGGTGGAAGCGCTCGTCATGGCTCATCTGCAGGCGCTCGTGGATTCGCCGACGAGCACCTTGCACGTCGTGGAGGGACCAGCGGGGGCCCTCCTCGGCTACAGCAACACGCACTGGCTGCATGACCTCTTCATGCCGGGCCCGGAGGGTTACCTGTCCGAACTCTTCGTCCACGACAGTGCGCGCGGTGCCGGGATCGGCAGTGCCCTGCTGGATGCGCTGCTCGC
>JAJXSV010000245.1 GCA_021784375.1 Actinomycetes bacterium
GCGTGCGGGATTCCAGGATGACCCGCTTGTACTCCGGGCTCCAGCGTCGATCGCCGACTCCCGCGCCCGCCAGATGCACCACAACGTTCGTACCGCGCAGGGCCGCGGTGTCGATCGCACCGGCCTGTGGATCCCAACGCACTTCCGATGCATTGCGTGGTGCACGCCGCACGAATTGCAGCACCTCGTGTCCGTCGCTGCGGAGCGAGGCGAGGAGTTCGGTGCCGATGAGCCCGGAAGCCCCCGTGATGGCGATGCGCATGCCCCACGGTATCGCGACGAGAGCTCAGGAACGGCGGAGGGGGCGCCCATACGGACGCCCCCTCCGGGAATGGCTGGATTGGTCAGATCTCGAAGCTGCCGTGTTCGTAGCGGGCCTTGAGATCGGTGAGGAAGCGCGCGGCGTCGGCGCCATCCACGATGCGGTGGTCGTAGGACAGCGACAGGAATGCCATGTGGCGAATGGCGATGACGTCATTGCCTTCGGCGTCGGTGATGACCACCGGACGCTTCACGATCTGGCCCAGGCCGAGGATGGCGACCTGCGGCTGGTTGATGATCGGCGTGTCCATGAGTGCGCCTCGGCTGCCCGTGTTGGTGAGCGTGAAGGTGCCGCCGGAGAGCTCATCAGGCGAAATCTGGCTGGTGCGCGCGCGCTCGGCCAGGTCGGCAACCTTGCGGGCCAGGCCGGCCATGGAGAGATCACCGGCGTCACGGATCACGGGGACGAGCAGGCCGCGCGGCGTGTCAACCGCAATCGCCAGGTGCTCGCCGTCGTGGTATGTGACGGTGCCCGCAGCCATGTCCACCGAGCAGTTGAGCGTGGGGTGCAACTTGAGCACATCGACCAGGCCCTTGAGGAAGAAGGGCATGTACGAGAGGCCGACACCCTCGCGCGCCTCGAAGGCCTGCTTATTGCGGGCTCGCAGGTTCACGATGGTGGTGACGTCCACCTCGGCGATGGAGGTGAGCTGGGCCGAAACCTGCAGCGACTCCAGCATGCGCTGGGCGATCACCTTGCGCATGCGACTCAAGGGCTCGGTGCGACCACGCAGGGGTGAGGCGGCAGCTGCGGCTGGCTTGGCAGGTACTGCGACGGCAGCCGCCGGGGCAGCCGCCACCGGAGCGGCAGCGCTCTTGGCGGCGGCGGCATCGAGCACATCCTGCTTGCGGATGCGACCGCCCACACCAGTGCCCTTGATGGCACCGAGGTCGACACCCTGCTCGGCAGCGATCTTGCGCACGAGCGGCGTGACGTAGGCATCAAGATTGGAGGCGACCGCGGGCGCAGCAGCAACCGCGGGAGCGGTGGCTGGCGCTGCAGGTGCCGCAGCCGCCGGGGCGACGGGGGCGACGGGTGCCGGGGCGACGGGGGCGACGGGTGCCGGGACGGTGGGTGCAGCGGCACCAACGGCCCCGATCACGGCCAGCACCGTGCCGACGGGAGCCGTGGCATCGGCGGGGACGTTGATCGAGAGCAGGGCACCGGAGGCAGGCGACGGGATCTCGGTGTCGACCTTGTCGGTGGAAACCTCGAGCAGCGGCTCGTCAATCGTCACGTTGTCGCCGACCGCCTTGAGCCAGCGTGTGACCGTGCCCTCCGTGACGCTTTCACCGAGGGCGGGCAACAACACGGGGGTACCCGCAGCCGCAGGAGCGGCGGCGACGGGAGCCGCTGCAGCGACCGGTTCGGGAGCCGCAGGAGCAGTGGCAGCGACCGGCTCTGACGCAACCACCGCGGCGGGAGCAGGGGCTGCCGGGGCAGTGGAACCGGGCTCGCCGATCACTGCGACCACGGAACCGACCGGCACGGTGGCGTCCACCGCCACCAGGATCTCCAGCAGGACACCCGCGGCAGGAGCCGGAATTTCCGTATCGACCTTGTCGGTCGAGACCTCGAGCAGCGGTTCGTCCGCAGCAATGGTGTCGCCGACGTTCTTCAACCAGCGGGTGACTGTGCCTTCGGTGACGCTCTCGCCGAGAGCAGGCATCGTGACCTGAATAGACATGGTTCTCCTACGTCCTACGCGTGTGCGTGCAGCGGCTTGCCGGCGAGCGCGAGGTGCGCCTCACCGAGTGCTTCGTTCTGAGTGGGGTGCGCGTGGATCAGCGGAGCGATGTCCTCCGGAGTTGCTTCCCAGTTGAAGATCAGTTGCGCCTCGCCGATCTGCTCGCCGACACGGGCGCCGATCATGTGCAGGCCGATAACTGGGCCGTTCTTCTCCCGCACCAGCTTGATGAAACCGGCGGTGCCCAGGATCTGGCTCTTGCCGTTGCCACCCAGGTTGTACTCATAGGCCTCGACATTGTCGGCCCCGAACTTCTCCTTGGCCTGGGTCTCGGTGTAGCCGATGGAGGCGATCTCAGGCTCGCAGTAGGTGACCTTGGGAATGGCGCGATCCTCGATCACGCGCGGGTTGAGCCCGGCGATTTCCTCAGCCAGGAAGATGCCGTGCTGGAAACCACGGTGGGCCAGCTGCAGACCCGGCACCAGATCGCCCACCGCGTAGACGCCCGGGACATTGGTGGCCAGACGCTCGTTGGTGGGCACCCAGCCACGATCGACGGTGACGCCGATCTCCTCGAAGCCGTGTCCGGCGCCATTGGCGCCGCGACCCACGGCGACCAGCATGAGGTCCGCCGTGAAGGTCTTGCCGTCTTCCAGGGTGGCGGTGACGGAGTGTTCGTCCTGCGCCACCGAGGCGAAGCGCACACCGGTGGAGAAGTTGATGCCGCGCTTGCGGAAGGAGCGTTCGAGGGTCTTGCTGACGGCCTCGTCCTCGGCGGGGACCAGGCGCGGAAGGGCCTCGATGATGGTGACGTCAGCGCCGAAGGACTTCCAGACGCTGGCGAATTCGACGCCGATGACTCCGCCGCCGAGCACGATGACCTTGCCGGGGATCCAATCGAGGTTGAGGGCCTGATCGGAGGTGATGACGCGACCGCCGATCTCCAGGCCGGGCAGGCTGCGCGAGTAGGAACCGGTGGCGAGCACCAGATTCCTGCCTTCGATGCGCTCGCCGTTGACCTCGACAGCGTTGGCGGCGACCACGCGACCGTTGCCCTCGATGTAGGTGATGTCGCGGCTCTTCACCAGACCCTGCAGGCCCTTGTACAGACGGCCGACGACACCATCGCGGTATTCGTTGACCTTGGGCAGGTCGATGCCGTTGAGGCTGGCGTGGACGCCGATCTTCTCGGCCTCGCGGGCGGTGTCCGCGACCTCGGCGGCGTGCAGCAGCGCCTTGGTGGGGATGCAGCCGCGGTGCAGACAGGTGCCACCGAGCTTGTCCCGCTCGATCAACGCCACCTTCAGGCCCAGTTCCGCGGAGCGCAATGCGCAGGCATACCCGCCGCTGCCTCCACCAAGAATCACGACATCAAACACGAACAACTCCTAACCGCGAATGTCCCGATTCTTCCATCGGCGGGGGGTATGGCAAAGCGAGGGCCGAAGGCTGGACGCAGGGGTCAACGAAACGGGGGCCCGGCCTATTGCCGGACCCCCGAAATGTCGCCAATGTCACGCCAGGCGATCAGACCAGGCTGTGCGCGTACTCGATGAAGGTGCGCACTGCCGCGCCGGTGGAGCCCACCGGGGTGTAGCCGTAGGCGGCACCGTTGTTGAAGGCAGTGGGGGCGATGTCGAGGTGAGCCCACTTCTGGCCGGGGTTGATGAACTCCTGCAGGAAGAGGCCGGCCGCGATGGTGCCGCCCTTGGCCGGTGCCGACATCTCCTTGACGTTCTGCAGGTCGGCCACCTTGGAGTGCAGCATGTCCTTGTACATGGCTGGCAGCGGCAGCGGCCACATGTGTTCGCCTGCAGCTCTGGCGGATTTCATGACATCTGCCGTGAGCTCGTCGTCGTTGCACAGGATGGCGGACATCAAGGGGCCCAGGGCGATGGCACAGGCGCCCGTGAGGGTGGCGACGTCAATGATGATGTCGGGCTTGTCCTCCTGGGCGCGCGTCAGTGCGTCACAGAGCACCAGCCGGCCCTCGGCGTCGGTGTTCAGCACCTCCACGGTTTTGCCCGAGTAGGAGGTGAAGACGTCGCCGGGACGCTGGGCCTTGGAACCCGGCATGTTCTCGGCCAGTGCCGCGTAGGCAGTGACATTGAGAGCCAGGCCGGTCTTGGCGATGGCGACGATGGCCTGCACCACCGC
>JAJXSV010000246.1 GCA_021784375.1 Actinomycetes bacterium
GCCGAGAACCTGCGCGAATCCGATGAGCAGCAGCAACTGCAGTGCGCCGCGCGGCACCCGCTCGTTGCGCGGGAGTTGTGAGGGATCGTCGTGCGGTCGGTCGTCGAACTGCGAACTCAGCAGGTTGCGGGCTGCTGTCAGGTGCATGGAGGTGCTGATCGCGCCACTGATGAGCAATGCATGAAGCGGCGTGATGTGGGGTGCGGCCACGCTGGAGATGAAGGCGGCCGACATGGTGCCCAGGCTCCAGAAGGCGTGGGCCCGGGGCACGAAGGAACGGCCCAGCCCTTGCTCCACCAACACGGTTTGGCTGTTGGCCGCGAGGTTGGTGGCGGAGTAGGCGAAGCCACCCGCGAAGCCGATGACGGCCAGCCAGGTGACCGACGGTGCAAGCGCGTTACTGACGTTCGTGATCGTGATGAAGATGATGCCGAATCGCGTTACGGGCTTGCTGCCGAAGGCGTGAGTGAGGCGGCCGCCCAGATAGTTCCCGAGCAGCGCTCCGGCACCACCGATGGCGATGGCGGAGCCGTAGGCGGCGTTGTCAGCACCCACCTGAAGTTTGATCTCCGCCAGTCGCGGCACCAGAGCACCGACCGGCATGCCCATCGAGAAGAAGATCCAACGCAGGGCCCGAGATGCGGCATCAATCGGGGTTCGCGTCACTCCCTGACCCTACCGATTTCGATGCAGCGCATCGAACCGTTGCCGACGTTTGTCCTGTCAATGCTGGGCGAGCGTGACGGTGGTGGTACGCGAGTAGAACTCCAGCGCTGCCAGACCCTGTTCGCGCATGCCGTAACTCGACATCTTCTCGCCACCGAATGGGGCGTAATAGTCGACGCCGGAGGTGGAGGCGTTGATCTTGACCAGCCCGCTGTGCGCCTGCGCGGCCAGTGACATCAGTTGGTTCACATCGCGTCCATGGATGCCCGTCACCAGTCCGTACTCCACCGCATTGGCCATGTCGATGGCTTCCTGCGGGGTGGCCGCACGATGCACTGTGACGATGGGTCCGAAGACCTCATTGCAGGAGAGCGGGTGATCGACTGGCAGCCCGGCGAGCACCACCGGCTTGACGAACAGGCCCTCGGCAGGAGCGTCGCCGGTGAGGAAGCGGCCACCGGATGCGCGAGCGCTGTCCAATGCCGCCTGGAAGTCGTGCAACGAGGCCTGGTTGATGAGCGGGCCCACGGTGACCGCCGCATCCGCAGGGTCACCGATCCTCAGTGCTTCCACGGCCTTGACGAGGTGGGACTCGAAGTCGCCGTCACCGACCACGATCACCCGTGAGGTGGCGGTGCATTTCTGCCCGGCGAACCACATGGCGGCGCCGGCGATGATGGCTGCCGTCTTCTCGTAATCCGCATCTTCGAGCACGATGGCAGCATTGAGGCCACCCATCTCCGCCTGCACCGGCACATTGCGCCCCGCCGCCGTCATGACGATCTGACGACCCACCGTGGTGGAACCGGTGAAGGAGATGCAATCGGCGTTGGCGGTGAGCGCATGGCCCACATCAGCACCCCCACCGACCGCAACCGTGAAGAGCCCGGCCGGCAGATGCGGTGCGATGACCCGCTGCAGGAACAGGGCGCAGGCAATGGCATCCTGTGACGGCTTCATCACCACGGCATTGCCCGCGGACAAGGCCGGGGCCGCCTTCCAGAGCGGAATGGCGACCGGGAAGTTCCAGGGAGTGATGAGGCCCACGACCCCATGCGGGCGTCGTTCGTTCCAGAGCATGACACCCGCGGACGGCGGCAGCAGGTCGCCCTTGGGCAGCAAGGAGGCCTGCGCGTAATAGCGCAGGATGGCCACGCCGCGCGCCACTTCCCCCTTGGCCTCGTTCACGGGTTTGCCCACTTCGCGGACGACCAGATCGGTGGCCTCTGCGGCTTGCTGCTCCAGAGCGTCGGCCGCTGCGTTCAGGGCCAGCGCCCGGCCGGCAGCCCCCAGCGCCCACCACTGCCGCTGGGCCTCGCGGGCGTGCACGAACGCGGCCTCGACCTCGCCGGCGCTCATGCGCTCGGCGCTGACGACGATGTGGTCGGGGTTCTGCGGGGAACGGGACTCGATGGTGCTCATGGATGCCTACAGTTCGAAGCCGGTGGGGAAGGGATCGGTGGGGTCGTACACGTACTCGGCGTGGCCCGTGACCCAGGCCCGTCCGGTGATGGTGGGAATGACGGCAGCCAGGCCGCCGACGGTGGTCTCTTCGATCAGGCGGCCGATGAAATGGGTACCGATGAAGGACTCATTGATGAAGTCCTGCTGCAGCGGAAGGTCACCCCGTGCGTGCAATTGCGCCATGCGTGCGCTGGTGCCGGTCCCACAGGGCGAGCGGTCGAACCAGCCGGGATGGATGGCCATGGCGTGCCGCGAGTGCCGGGCATCGGATCCCGGTGCCTCCATGTAGATGTGGTGAACGCCGCGGATCTCCGGATTGGTGGGATGCACCGGCTCGTCCGCCGCGTTGATGGCGTCCATGGTGCGCAGCGCTGCCGCCAGCATGGCCTGCTTGTTGGAACGCGAATGCTCGAGGCCGAAGCGCTCGGTGGGGATGATGGCGTAGAAGTTTCCGCCGAAGGCCATGTCGTAGGAGATGTTGCCGAAGCCGGGCACCTCCACCACCCGATCCAGCCCCACCGCGAAGGACGGCACGTTGGTGAGGGTGACGCTCTTGGCGTGGCCCTGCTCCACCTCGACGCTGGCAACCACGAGACCGGCCGGTGTGTCGAGACGAATGGTGGTGACCGGTTCATGCACCTCCACCAGTTGCTCCTGCACGAGCACGGTCGCGGCGCCGATGGTGCCGTGGCCGCACATGGGCAGACAGCCCGAGACCTCGATGTAGACGATGCCCCAATCGGCGTCGGGACGGGTCGCGGGCTGCAGGATGGCGCCACTCATGGCGGGGTGACCACGCGGTTCGATCATGAGCAACAGGCGGATGTCGTCCATGTTCTGCATGAAGTAGCGGCGCTTGTCGAACATGGTGTCACCCGGAATCACGCCGACACCTTCGGTGATCACGCGGGTGGGCATGCCCTCGGTATGCGAGTCGACGGCGACGAAACGCTGAGCCTTCGATATCACTGGATCACTTCGCTCCTGCTGCGATAGCGGCCGCGGTTGCAGAGCGCACCGACAGTTCCTGCTCCGCCGTCAGGAGCTGTCGCGGCGCCCGGCAGGGACCACCGTAGCGCCCCACCATGTCCATGGAGTACTTGATGGCCTGGACGAATTCGGTCCTGGAATCCCAGCGCAGCAGCGGGTGCATTCGGCGGTACAAGGGGAGCGCCTGCTCCAGGTCGCGTGCCACGGCCAGTCGGTAGAGGTCGCCGCAGGTTCGCGGGAAGGCATTGGTGTAGCCGGCCACCCATCCCACCACGCCGGCGATGGCCAACTCGAGCAGCACGTCGTCGGAGCCGATCATGAGTTCGAGTTCCGGTGCCAGTTCTGCGAGCTCATAGGCGCGCCGTACGTCACCGGTGAACTCCTTGACCGCCACGATGTAGCCGGCTTCATGCAATCTGGCGAGCGTCGTCGGTACAAGGTCGATCTTGGTGTCGATGGGGTTGTTGTAGGCGACGATCGGCAGGCCCACCGCTGCGATTTCGCGGTAGTGCTGCAGCACCGCGCGCTCGTCGCCGCGGTAGGCGTTCGGTGGCAGCGACATCACGCACTGTGCGCCCGCCTCCGCCGCCTGCTGGGCCCAGCGCACGGATTCGGCAGTGCCGTAGGCACCGGTACCCGCCATCACCGTGAAGCCGGCGGGCGCAGCCTCCACGGAGACCTGCACCATGCGGGCGCGCTCCTCGGGGGTGAGGGTCTGGTACTCGCCGAGGCTGCCGTTGATGGCGACGCCCTGGGTGCCATTGGCTGCCAGCCATTGCACATGTGCCGCATGCGCGTCGAAGTCGACGCTGAGATCGGCGCGTAACGGCACCGGAGTGGCCGTGAGGATCCCGTGCCAAGGCCTGCTGTTCGTGATCTCCGCCATAGTCGCTCCCTGTCTCGGCTGCGACAGTAATATATTACTGAGCGGATGGGCAAGAGTAG
Source organism: Actinomycetes bacterium (assembly GCA_021784375.1). The sequence goes on from JAJXSV010000246.1 coordinate 4,066, forward strand.
GGTGGAAGCATGCGAGTTGTGGTGATCGGTGCCGGCGTGATCGGTGCAGCAAGTGCCTACCAGTTGGCCCGGCGCGACCACGAGGTCACAGGGCTCGATGC
>JAJXSV010000247.1 GCA_021784375.1 Actinomycetes bacterium
CTCGCTCGCCATCCTGGCGATCGTGTGCACCGTGGTCGCCTTCGAACTGTTCTTCCAGATCGTCAACGCGTTCGGCCCCGTGCGCGCGTCGCTCGTGGCCTACCTCATCCCCGTGGTCGCCATCGCAGTCGGCGTGGCGGCTGCAGGCGACCGGCTCACACGTGGCATGTTCCTCGGATTCCCCTTGGTACTGCTGGGCTCCTACTACGCAGCCCGTCCGCCGCGGCAGCCGGGCGAGGCCGCCATCGCCGAGGCCTGACGGCCCACAGGCACCGGCTGCCCCGGTAGTGCTCCGAGGAGGGCTGCGCCTCAGACATCCCAGGACAGGGTGACATTGGTGCGCGTCCGCGGAGGCAGCGAGCGCATGAAGGCCCGCACCTCCTCATCCCGGGAGGCGGGCAGGCACATGCGGATGCGCATGAAGCGGACGTTCAGGTCCTCATCGACGGTGGACGCCGGTGCGACCTCGAAGCGCTCCACGCGCACCTCGTGGCCGAGCGAGCGCACGCACTCGGCGGCATCGAGGGCGGTCGGCGTCGACGGTCGCTCGAGGCCCCAGAAGTGCTGCCACCACACCGAGTTGTCGGCAAGAGGGTGGTGCAGGGGGATCTCCACCACGACGCGCTTGTGTGCGTGCGACGACAGCGCCCGCAGGAAGGGTTCCAGGTCGGGGACGTTGTAGAGGACGTGGTGGCAGGTGAGGACGTCGGCCGCGGGCACCGCGTCGGCCACCGCGGGCCAGTCACCGAGGAAGGTCTCACTCGTCACCCCACGCCGCTGCGCCATCTGCGAGAACTTCTCCAGCATGCCGGCCTGGTGGTCCACGCCGATCACGTGGGTGGCGGGCGGCACGCAGGCGAATGCGGCCCGGCCGCCACCGCACCCGACGTCGAGCAACGAGGTCCCCAGTCCACCGCGCGCCGCTGCATGTGAAGGGGAATCGGGGATGACGTCGAGCGCCGACACGTCGAAGAGCTCCACCGGGTGGATCCACGGCGACTCGGGCGCCTGGGCCAGGATGTCGGCCGGGATGGCCCAGAGCGCGAGCGATTCGCGCCAGTGCTCGAACGGATGCATGGAGGTCGCTCCCGGGAACGCAGGACGATGGCGTCGCGCAGCAAGCAGCACGAGGCCAGGACAGGGGCCCCGTCAGGGTGAGTCGACGGGTGCGGTCGACGACGCGTTCGCGCAACGCGGCGCCGAGGGCTGGCCTAGGCCAGGGAGAGGAAGAGCTTCTCCAGCTCCGCCGACGACATCGGCGAGGCGTCGTCGTTCGCGCATTGCCTGATGCCGTTGGCGACAACCTTGAAGCCGGCACGGTCGATCGCCTTGGATGCGGCGGCAAGCTGCGTCACGATGTCCTTGCAGCTGCGGCCGTTCTCGATCATGGCGATGACGCCATCGATCTGGCCACGCGCACGCCTGAGCCGGGCGATCACGTCACCGGCAACCTCGTCTTCAACAATCATGGTTCCACCTTACGCCCTGATACCCCTACCCGTACGACGAGTGTGAGGAATCCACAACCAGGCACGGGCGACGCACGGGATACCCCGGGTGCCGCGGATCCGCGATGTCATCGGCCCGGCTGCGCGTCCCGCGGTCGCGCAGGAGCACGCGGTCGTCGGCGCGAGCGGGTGAACCACCAATGGTCCCTTCGGCCTATGGAAGGATGCGCGCATGAGCGATCTGATCTTCGACGTCATCATCGAAATCCCGGGTGGAAGTCGCAACAAGTACGAGATCGACCACCACAGCGGTCGCATCCGGCTCGACCGCATGCTCTTCACCTCGACCCGCTACCCCTGGGACTACGGCTTCGTCGACAACTCGCTTGGCCTCGACGGCGACCCCCTCGATGCCATGGTGATGCTCGACGAGCCCACCTTCCCCGGCTGCCTGGTGAGCGTGCGCGCCATCGGCATGTTCCGCATGACCGACGAGATGGGCGGCGACGACAAGCTGCTCTGCGTGCCGGCCGGCGACGTGCGCAAGGAGCACCTGCGCGACATCCACCACGTGAACGAGTTCGACCGCCTCGAGATCCAGCACTTCTTCGAGGTCTACAAGGACCTCGAGCCCGGCAAGTCCGTCGAGGGCGCCTCCTGGGCGGGAAGGGTCGCGGCCGAGGCCGAGATCCACGCCAGCTACCGTCGCTTCGACGAGGCCCGCGGCAGCAACCACTGAGCGCGCCCGGACGCCACACGACGGGAGATATGTAAAGGCCCGGTATGGGGAGACCAAGGATCGGTACAGGTCCCCCAGCGCTCGGTTAGGTCTGACCGGAAACCGTCGCGCTGGGCCCAAGGTCACGTCACCATTGGCCCATGACCGCAGCACACCGCAACCCGGACCCCACTTCGTCCGGCTCCGGATCGCCCGCCCGCCGACCTGCATCGACGGAGGGCCGGCCTGCGGCCGGCATGGTACGCATCAACTCGAACCTCTCCAGGTCCGACGAGCGTGCCGCCGCCTCGAAGGCACCGCGGACCGGACGCCTTCAGGCAGGTGACGGCCCGGGGTCCGGGGCAGGCGCCCCCGACCCGGGCCGCACCGCACAGGAGCGACGTGCCCGCAACTGGCGGGCCGACACCATCCTCACCTTCATCGCAGTGCAGACGGGCATCGCCATCGGCCTGGGCATCGACGCCCAATCGTGGTCGGACTGGTCGACGCCGCACGCGCTCATCACCGCCCTCTCACGCGTGGCTGCCATGTCCGGCACGTCCTTCGCCCTGGCGTCGCTCATCCTCTCCGGCCGCATCGCCTGGATCGAGCGTGCCGTCGGCCAGGACCGGCTCATCAAGTGGCACCGGGTGCTGGGCCCGTACTCGCTCTACCTGATCCTCCTGCACGTCGTCCTCGTCACCCTCGGCTACGCGCTCGCGGACCGGATCAGCATCTGGTCGGAGTGGTGGACCGTCATCTGGCAGATGGACTGGATGATCCCGGCGGTCATCGGCTTCGCCGCCATGATGATGATCGGCGTCACCTCCTACCGACGTGTGCGCGGCAAGATGAAGTACGAGACCTGGTGGCTCATCCATCTCTTCGCCTACCTCGGCGTCACGTTGTCGTTCATGCACCAGATCGTCGACGGCACCATGTTCCTCGGACACCCGCTGCTGCGCATCTGGTGGACGGCGAGCTACGTCGCCACCTTCACGGCCATCATCTGGTTCCGGATCATCGTGCCCTGGATCTCCTCGCTGTACCACGGCTTCCGCGTCGAGCGCGTGGAGGTCGAGAACCACAACACGGTCTCCATCATCATGAAGGGCCGTCACCTGGAGGAGTTGCAGGCGCAGGGTGGGCAGTTCTTCGCCTTTCGCTTCCTGTCCAGCCGCTTCTGGTGGGAGTCGCACCCCTACTCACTGAGCGCCGCACCGCGCAACAACCGCCTGCGCATCACCGTGAAGGACCTCGGCGACCACAGCTCGTGGGTGCGCAACCTGCGGTCGGGCACGCGGGTCTTCATCGAGGGCCCCTACGGCGTCTTCACCGCGGACCAGGCGGACGGCGAGCACGTGACGCTCATCGCGGCGGGCGTCGGCGTCACGCCGATCCGGGCGCTGCTCGAGGAGCTTCCGCGCGGCAAGCAGATCGACATCATCTGGCGGGCGTCGACCGAGCAGGACCTCATGCTGCGCGAGGAGGTCGAGGCGCTGGCCAACTGGCACCGGGCCCGCCTGCACTACCTCGTCGGCAGCCGCCAGCAGGCCAGCCTGAACGTGCGCACGCTGCGGGAGCTCGTGCCCACGATCAAGGATTCCCACGTGTTCCTGTGCGGTCCCAGCGCCGTGATCGAGCAGGCAGTCGAGAGCTGCCATGCGCTCGGCGTGCCCAAGGACCGCATCCACGACGAGGCCTTCGCCTTCTAGCCGCGCCCAAGGAGCAGACAGAGTGAGACGAGCGATTCTCGTCACCACCGGTGCGGTGGTGGGCATGACGTCCGTAGTCGCGTTCAAGCCCAGCGAGCGACTGGCGGTGTCGGGCCTCTCCGTCACCCGCCTCACGCCGGCTTCGGCGAACACGCCGACGACCACGCAGACCCCCGCCCCGGCGACCACGCAGACCCCCGCCCCGGTGACCGCAGCGCCTAGCTCCGCGACCCCGGCAGCGACGCACCGGGCC
>JAJXSV010000248.1 GCA_021784375.1 Actinomycetes bacterium
GTACCCGCTTGGCATCGCAGCCATGAGGCTTATGTCTGCTGCCTACATAGGCGAGATCTTCCGCTCGGGAATCCAGAGTGTCGAGAAGGGGCAAGGTGAAGCCTCGCGTGCCCTGGGGCTCAGCCACAGCCAGGCTATGCGCTTGGTGGTTGTACCCCAGGGTGTACGTCGAGTGCTGCCAGCACTGGTGAACCAGTTCATCGGCATCATCAAGGACTCATCGCTCATCTACTTCCTCGGTCTCATCATGACTGAGCGCGAGATCTTCCGAATTGGCCAGGAGCAGGCGGTGGCCACGGGAAACCTTTCACCACTCGTGGCCTCGGGCATCGCGTACCTGATCCTTACCGTGCCTTTGACTCATTACGTCAACCACATCGACAAGCGCCTTCGGGACGGTGCGCAAGTTGTGGCTGTGGCAGAGAACGCCGCCGACAGCATCCAGGAAGGAACGAGGGCATGAACGCCACTGCGACGACTGGAGTGTCGGCGACGACATTCCAAGGCTCCTCCATTGAAGCGGATGGGATCTGGAAGAACTACGGCACCCTCGAGGTGGTGAAGGACGCCAGTCTCAGCGCGGCCGCAGGCGAGGTCATCTGCATCATCGGCCCATCCGGGTCTGGAAAGTCAACAATGCTTCGCTGCATGAATGGTCTGGAGGAGCGTCGCGCTGGACGCATCCTGCTTGATGGCCAGGACACTTCGCTACTCGATATCAATACCTTGCGGCAGCGCATAGGCATGGTGTTCCAGCAGTTCAACCTCTTCCCTCATATGACGGTCGAGCAGAACGTCATGTTGGCGTTGCGCCACGTTCGCGGCGTCGACAAGGATGCAGCACGCGAGATGGCTCAGGCGCGGCTCGCCGAAGTGGGACTCCGTGATAAGGCTCCATACCGCCCCGCGCAACTCTCGGGTGGGCAGCAGCAGCGGGTGGCGATCGCCCGTGCATTGGCAATGGAGCCTGCAGTCATGCTCTTCGATGAGGTGACGTCCGCTCTCGATCCGGAGCTGGTCAAGGGCGTGCTCGACCTGATGGCCAGCCTAGCGGCGCGTGGCATGACGATGGTGGTGGTCACCCATGAGATGGGCTTCGCTCGCAAGGTCGCGAATCGCGTGGTCTTCATGGATGCTGGGCGGGTGGTGGAAACGGGATCGCCGGGGGAGCTGTTCGAGAACCCGCGCTCAACACGACTGCAGCGGTTCCTTTCGCAGGTGCTGTAGCGGCGTGTGCGCTCGCCCCGGCATGGTGAGAAGCGAAAGACTCCCCTGAGACCCGATGCCCTGAAGGAACCAGAAGTGACATCTTCCACAGCCCCCAAACGTCGTCGCCCGACAGTCGCTGACGTGGCCCGTGAGGCAGGCGTGTCGATCGCAAGTACGGGCAGGGCCCTCGGCGACTACGGATATGTCAGCAACGATGTGCGCACTGCAGTTCTGGATGCTGCCAAGAAGCTAGGATATCGACCTAACAGCGTTGCACGGTCAATGCGCAATGGAACGACGCGCACCATCGGTTTCGTCTGTTCGGACATCGAGAGTCCCTTCTTCTCTTCCGTCATGAGAGGAATCGCTGATATCGCCCATGCGGCCGGGTATGAGACGCTCCTGTTCAACACGGACGAGCGGATCGATGCTGAGAGTGCCGCCGTGCGTGTCCTGCTGGAGAAGCAGGTGGATGGGATCATCGTGGTCCCGGCTTCGGTCAGGGAGTCGTCGCACCTGGAGCAGGCCATTACGCAAGGGACGTCAGTGGTGCTCGTTGACCGCGCGATTCCTGGACTCGCCGCCGACACGGTCCTGAGCAACAATGAGGATGTCGCGCATGCGGCCGTGGCTCATCTCACCGCGCTCGGTCATCGCCGGGTCGCAGTTGTCGCAAGTACCTCGACCACCGATCGCTTCGGCGGCTTCAACATGCGGGCTGGCCTAATGCGTCCGCGTGGTCCTGAACGTCCGGTGACGCAGCGCCTCAACGGCTACTTCCGCGCGTTGACCGAGGCTGGCATTGATCATGACCCCGAGCTGGTCAAGTACTCGGATGCGCAAGGCGAGTTGCAGGATGCGGTGCGTTCGCTGCTCGACCTCGAAGATCCACCAACCGCGATGTTCGCAACCGATGACCGGGCGACGAAGGCGATGTTCCGCGCAGTTCACGATCGACGTGTTCGTGTTCCCCGCGCCATCTCGATCATCGGCTTCGACGACCTCGAGTGGATGCAGATGGTCGATCCTCCACTCACTGCCGTAGTCCAGCCGGCTTATGAGATGGGACAGGAGGCGGCACGCCTGCTTGTCACGCGACTCACCGATGGGGAAGCTCCGCCTGCCACCTATGTGCTGCGTGCAGAGTTGGTGCATCGACGAAGCGTTGCAGCACCCAAGTGATGCCTGCGCCAGAACCCTCGGTCAGTTCGGCGGTGTTGCAGCGCGGCGTTACAGTGCCGCATGGCCCTTGTTCGCATTCACAACTTCGCCATCTCGCTGGACGGCTTCGCCACGGGTGAGCCGCAGTCGCTCGCCGCCCCCTTCGGTCATGCCGGCCAGCGCCTGCACCGCTGGATGATGGCCACCCGCTACTGGGACGCCGCTGGCACGGCCGGCGTCGACAACGCCTTCGCCGAGCAGCACAACGTCGGCATCGGCGCCGAGATCATGGGTGCCAGCAAGTTCGGCCCGCCCGGTTGGCAGCAGGATCCGGACTGGCGCGGCTGGTGGGGTGAGAACCCGCCCTTCCACACGCCCACCTATGTCCTCACGCACCACGCCCTGCCGTCGCTGCAGATGGAGGGCGGCACCACCTTCCACTTCATCGCAGCCGCCCCAGAGCAGGCGTTGAGCATCGCCCGTGAAGCCGCGCAGGGTGCGGACGTGCGCATCGGTGGCGGCGCCACCACGGTGCGTGCCTTCCTGGCCGCCGGCCTGGTGGATCACATGCACATCGTGCAGGTGCCGATCGTGCTGGGCAGGGGAGTGCGCCTGTGGGATGGGCTGGAGGGCGTGGACGAGCAGTTCGAGGTGGAGACGGTCGCGTCCCCGTCCGGCGTCACGCACTTCACCTTCACCCGCAAGGCCGAATAGGCGTCACCGCACCGTCGGCTCAGCGCGACCAGCGGTAGATGTGCTCGGGCCTGCCGGCCGCGCCGTAGCGCACGGTGAATGTGACGGAGCCGGACTTGGAGAGGAAGCGCAGGTAGCGCCGGGCGACGCCGGCGCTGAAGCCCGCCTGCTCCGCCAGCTCCGTCGCCGACACTCCATGCACGCTGTCGCGCAGGATGCCGGAGACCACATCCAACGTCGGTGCGGCGATGCCCTTGGGCAGGGCGTCCTCACCCGCTGTGCGCAGCAGGCCGTACACGCGATCCACATCGCCCTGCCCGGGCTCCTGCATTGCCTGCATGCGCGCCTGCACCGATGCATAGCGCTCGAAGCGCTCCTGGAAGGTGCCGAAGGTGAAGGGCTTCACGATGTACTGCACGACTCCGAAGCGCATGGCGTTGCGCAGGATGTCGACGTCCTTCGCCGAGGTGATGGCGATGACGTCGACGTCGCGGTGGCTGGAGGCACGGATGCGCTGCAGCACATCGCTGCCGGGAATGTCCGGCAGGTACATGTCGAGCACCACCAGATCCGGACGCAGTTCCTCGACCAGCTCGAGCGCGCGGGCACCCGTGGTCGCCTCACCCACCACCTCGAAACCGGGGATGCGCGTGAGGAAAGCGCGGTGCACGGAGACGGCCATGAAGTCGTCGTCCACGATCAGGGTGCGGATCATGACTGCAGCTCGGCAGCGGGTGCAGCAGGCGCCTGCTCGGGCAGGTGCATGGGGATGCTCACCGTGATGAGCGCGCCGTCGACGTTCTCCACGCTGATGGAAGCGCCGAGTGCGTCCACCTGCATGCGCACCAGTGCCATGCCCAGGCCTCGACGCCTCACGCCCGGGCGGGGCGGCTTGGTGCTGAAGCCGTCGGTGAACATGGCTTCGGCAACCTCGGGATCAACGCCGGGTCCCGAATCGTGCACGCGCAGGATCAGCTGGTCGGCGACCACATTGAGCGAGACCTCCACGATGGCCTGCGCACTGGTGGCCGCCGCATCGATGGCGTTGTCGATGAGATTGCCG
>JAJXSV010000249.1 GCA_021784375.1 Actinomycetes bacterium
CCGTGCCTGCTACGCGGCCGACCGCACCGGCCACATGATCCTGCAGACGCTGTACCAGAACTGCGTCAAGCAGGGCATCGAGTTCTACAACGAGTACTACGTGCTGGACGTCATCATGGACGAGTCCACCGGCACGCCGCGTGCGGCCGGCGCCGTTGCGGTGGAGCTCGCCACCGGAACCGTGCACGTCTTCCACGCCAAGTCCGTCATCTTCGCCACCGGCGGCTACGGCAAGATCTTCAAGACCACCTCCAATGCGCACACACTCACCGGTGACGGTGTCGGCGTGGTCTACCGCAAGGGTCTGCCGCTGGAGGACATGGAGTTCTACCAGTTCCATCCCACCGGGCTGGCGGGTCTGGGTGTGCTCCTCACTGAAGGTGCACGTGGCGAGGGCGGCATCCTGCGCAACGCCACCGGCGAGCGTTTCATGGAGCGCTACGCCCCCACCATCAAGGACCTGGCCCCGCGCGACATGGTCTCGCGTTCCATGGTGCTCGAGGTGCGCGAGGGTCGCGGCGCCGGTCCCAACAAGGACTACGTCTACCTCGACCTCACCCACCTGCCCAAGGAGCAGATCGAGGAGAAGCTGCCGGACATCACGGAGTTCGCACGCACGTACCTGGGCGTGGACCCGGTGACCGAACTGGTGCCGGTGTTTCCCACCGCGCATTACGCCATGGGCGGCATCCCCACCAATGTCCACGCCGAAGTGCTCCGCAACAACGATGATGTGGTTCCGGGCCTGTACGCCGCCGGTGAGTGCGCCTGCGTGTCCGTACACGGTGCCAACCGTCTCGGCACCAACTCGCTGCTCGACATCAACGTCTTCGGTCGTCGCGCCGGCATCGCTGCCGCGGAGTTCGCCAAGGACGCGGAGTGGCCGGTGCTGCCCGCCAACCCCGAGGCCTTCGTGGTGAACATGCTGGAGCAACTGCGCAACTCCAATGGCAGCGAGCGGGTCTCCGAACTGCGCAAGGCCATGCAGGAGACCATGGACATGAACGCACAGGTCTACCGCAACGAGGAGACGCTCACCCAGGCCCTGCACGATGTACAGGCCCTCAAGGAGCGCTACAAGAACGTGTCCGTGCAGGACAAGGGCCAGCGCTACAACACCGATCTGTTGGAGGCCGTCGAACTGGGCTTCCTGCTGGATCTGGCCGAGGCACTCACCTACTGCGCGGTCAACCGCAAGGAGTCGCGTGGCGGCCACGCCCGCGAGGACTACCCCAACCGCGACGACGAGAACTTCCTGGCGCACAGCATGCTGTACAAGCAAGCCGATGGCTCGCTGCGCCTGGAGAAGAAGCCCGTCACCATCACCCGCTACCAGCCGATGGAGCGTAAGTACTGATGTCCACGCTAGAACACGCACCCGCGGAGATGCCGGCGCCGGTCGCGATCGATGTCACCTTCCGAATCCGTCGCTTCAACCCTGAGATCGACAGCGAGCCGCATTGGGAGGACTACGTCGTCCCGGCCTTCCCGACCGATCGCATCCTCGACGGTCTGGCCAAGGTCAAGGCCGACGTGGACGGCACCCTCACCTTCCGTCGCTCCTGCGCCCACGGCATCTGCGGTTCCGACGCCATGCGTATCAACGGCCGCAATCGTCTGGCCTGCAAGACCCTGGTCAAGGACTTCGATCCCGGCAAGCCGATCACAGTGGAGGCCATCAAGGGCCTGCCGCTGGAGAAGGATCTGGTCGTCGACATGGAGCCCTTCTTCAAGGCCTTCCGTGATGTCATGCCCTTCCTCATCACCGACGGTCGTCATGCGCCGGAGAAGGAATGGCTGCAGTCGGCCGAGGATCGCGCCCTCTTCGATGACACCACCAAGTGCATCATGTGTGCCGCCTGCACCACGTCCTGCCCCGTCTTCTGGACGGATGGGCAGTACTTCGGCCCGCAGGCCATCGTCATGGCCCATCGCTTCATCTTCGATTCGCGCGACACCGCCGGTGCCCAGCGGCTTGAGATCCTCAACGACAAGGAAGGCGTGTGGCGCTGCCGCACCACCTTCAACTGCACTGACGCCTGCCCGCGCGGTATCGAGGTCACCAAGGCCATCCAGGAAGTGAAGCGCGCGCTCATCATGCGCTGATCACCAAACACCAGAGAGCCCGGCTACGGCCGGGCTCTCGGCATTCTGCGGCAATTCCCCCTCGTGCCGCCTTCTCCGCCGTCGGGCGCACGCGTAGTCTGGAAAAACGGGCAACCCCAGCGCCCGCCCCGAGGTGATGTTCATGCGCGCACCACGCTTCATCCATCAACACAAGTTCGATCTGGCGGCCGATGCACTGCTCATCGCTTCCGGCCTCTTCGCGTTGGTGTCCTCCATCGGTATCACCCTGCTGTGGGTGACGGGTGACATCCCGGACGTGGGCAGCGTCGACGTCTCGGAATCGGCGAGTGTCCTCAGTCAGTTGCTGAGTCTGGTCATGCTCGTCATCGGCGCCTTCGTGGGCCCGGCGCTGGCCTGGACGCTGCACGGCCGCAACTTGCGCGCACGACTGCTCTTCGCTCCTTTCCTCTCTGCCTTCGCGCTCAGCGGTCTCATGATCCTGCTCTCCTTCGTGTCGTCACTGGTGCACTGGCTGCTGTCCCCACTGACCACCTGGGAGTTCACCGGGGCCATCGCGATCCTGGTCGTGAGTGGCACCTTCTTCGTCGGCATCCTCTGGCATGCCATGCGCGACGCCATGGCACCGGCCGGCGATCCACCGCAGCTTGAGCGACTACGCCTGCTCTCGCTGCTGGGTCTGGTGGTCCTCACCTTCGTAGTGGCGGGCGGCGCGGCGCTGGGCTACGGCGGTGGCATCGCCGAAGCGCTGATCTTCGCCATGCTCATGGGCTTTGCCGGATCGCTGAGCACGGTCTTCGGGAACCGGCTCGATGATGCCGGCGCCCTGCATGAGAGTCATCTGCGCGACTGAATCAGCCCAGCGGGTAGTCACGGACGGGATGCCACATCTGGCGCTCGTCCTGCTGGTAGAGCGTGAATGCCCTGGCCTCGAAGGAGAACCGGTACTCGGCGAATTCTGCGAAGGCCCGATCCATGCGATCCTCGGCGATCTGCTGCACCAGCGTCACATGGGGGTGGTAGGGGAAGTTGCGGCGGCGCAGCAGGGGGCCGGTACGCACCGCGCGCTCCAGCGCCTCACAGCCGGCGATGCCCTCATTCACCACCAGGAAGACCACCGGCGAGACCGGGCGGAAACTGCCGGAGCCGTGCAGGGAGACGACGAAGGGGCGTACCCGCGAGGCCGTATCGCGCAGGTGCGCATCAATGCCGTCGAGCATGGTGGGCGAGACCACGGCCGGTGGCAGCAGCGTGATGTGGGTGGGGATGGCACGCGCCTGGGGGTCACCGAGTCGCTCGCGCGCCTCCCGCACCAGCGAACCACAGGGCTCAGGAATGGCCAGCGCCACCCCGATCGTCACCGAGCCCGGCTCCACCACTGGGGCCAGCGCGGTGAGTGTCTCGTCATGCGTCATGTCAACGACCCGCGCGGCGCACGAAGCCGATGGCGTCGTACACGGCATCGAGGGTGGCGGCCGCGGCCTGTTGCGCCTTCTCGGCGCCCTCGCTCATGAGCCGCTCCAATTCCGCACGGTCCTGAAGCAGCGACTGCACCTGGGCCTGGAAGGGCTCGGCGTAGGCGATGACGGCAGCCGCCGCCTGCTTCTTGAGCTCGCCGTACATCTGGCCCTGCAGCCCGGCCACGATGTCGTCGATGGGCTGCCCGGTGAAGCCGTGGATGATGGAGATGAGGTTGGAGACCCCGGGCTTGTGCTGGGGATCGAAGCGGATCTCGGTGTCCGAGTCGGTGACCGCAGACTTGATGCGCTTCTCGATGGTCTTGAGGGGATCAAGCAGGTTGACACAGCCGGCCGGCGAGGACTTGCTCATCTTGGCCGTGGGTTCCTGCAGATCGTTGATCTTGGCCGTGTTCTTCATGATGTGCGGCTCGGGCACCACCAGCGTCTTGCCGTAGCGCTTGTTGAAGCGCTGGGCCAGGTCACGCGACAACTCCAGATGCTGGCGCTGGTCCTCGCCCACGGGCACCGCGTTGGCGCCGTAGATGAGGATGTCGGCGGCCATC
>JAJXSV010000250.1 GCA_021784375.1 Actinomycetes bacterium
GCGGCTTGCCATCGCGCTGTACCAGCACGGCGCATTCGATTTCCCGAGCCTGGCCAATGGCTTCTTCGACAACCACCTTGGGGTCATGGACGTGCGCGAATTCCACGGCCCGCTCCAGGTCCTCCGGCACATCGACTTTGGTGATGCCGATGCTGGAACCGGCGCGGGCTGGCTTCACGAAGACGGGGAAGTGCATGCCGCGCAGGCGTGCCAGCACTCCCTCACGATCACGCTGCCACTGCGCTGCCGTGACGGCCTGGTAAGGGCCGACCGGCAATCCGGCGGCGCGGAAGGCCGCCTTCATGTGCACCTTGTCCATGGATGCGGCCGATGCGTACACACCGGAGCCCACGTAGGGAATGGAAGCCAGTTCCAGCAGGCCCTGGATGGTGCCGTCCTCTCCCCAGGGGCCATGGAGCAGGGGGAACACCACATCCACCTTGGCCAGAGCGGTGCTGTCGGCGAGCCTCACAGCAGCGCCCGGAACCGAGGTGAGTGTGACCTCCGCGCCCTCGCGGATTTCGGGTAGCTGCCCATCGGTGATGGCCAGCTGCTCTCCGCCGCTCTGCAGCAGCCATTGGCCATCGGTGCTGATGCCGATGGGCGTGACGTCGTACGTGCTGCGATCGATGGCAGCCAGCACGTTGCCGGCAGTGACGCAGGAGATCGCATGCTCGCTGGAGCGCCCACCGAACACCAGAGCGACGTTGATCTTGGCCACCCCCTGAGACTACGCGAGCCGCTTCCAGGCGCGCCCGTACGCTTGTTGCATGGGCCACGATCTGTACACGACTGCCATCACCGCCGGACGCCCCAAGGCGGAACCCGGCGCACCCATGAATGTGCCGATCCACCTCTCCTCCACCTTCCATGCCAACGGTCACTATGGGTACGTGCGCGATGGCAACCCCTCCTCGGCCGCTTTCGAGGAAGCCATTGGTGCGCTGGAGGGAGGTCATGCACTCGCCTTTGCGTCAGGCATCGCCGCACTCAATGCCGTGCTGGACATGGTGCCGACCGGTGCCATCGTGGTGGCACCGCTGCACGCCTACAGCGGCACCATGAAGCGATTCATGGAGCTCGAGGCCCAAGGACGCCTGCAGGTGCGTCGCGTGCCCATGGATGACGCCAGGGGCTTGGCAGCGGCCGCTGCCGGTGCGGCCCTGCTGTGGTTGGAGTCGCCCACCAATCCGCTCATGGAGGTGTGCGACATCCGTGCAGCAGTGGCGGCAGGCAGGGCGCAGGGCGCGCTCGTCGCTGTCGACAACACCTTTGCCACGCCAATGCGACAGCGGCCGCTGGAACTGGGCGCCGACATCGTCATGCACTCGGCCACCAAGTACATCGCCGGTCACAGCGACGCCCTGCTCGGCGTCCTGGTCACCTCCACCCATGAGCTACACGCGGACCTGGCACAGCGTCGGGTGCTGTTGGGGGCGGCACCCGGCGTCCTGGAAACCACCTTGGCCCTGCGAGGAATCCGCACGCTCCCCATCCGCATGGATCGTGCCGAGGCGACGGCCCGCGAATTGGCGCAGCGCCTCACCCGGCATCAGGCCGTCACGCGCGTGCGCTATCCCGGCCTTGCGAGCGACCCCGGGTCTTCGACGCATGCCCGCCAGGCATCGGGTCCCGGTGCCATGGTGGTCATCGACTGCATCGGCAGCGTGGAGGCCGTGGAGCGCATGTGCGACGGCCTCTCCATCTGGGTGCACGCGACCAGCCTCGGCGGTGTCGAATCGACGATCGAACGTCGGGCTCGTTGGTCCGCGGAATCACCGGATGTGCCGGCGGGACTGGTGCGGCTCTCGGTGGGCCTGGAGCAGGTCGATGACCTGTGGGACGACCTGCTGCGCGGCCTCAACAGCCTGCTCTGAGCCTTACTGTTCCTCGCGCTTGCTGCGTCGTGCAGTGAGGCGGGCGCGCGCCAGCGCGAAGAGGCCGCGTGCGGACTGCTCCGCTCCCCCATCGGACTCGTCGAGCATGAAGCGGCGCACCAGTTCCCGGGCCGGCAGGTTGTTGTGCACGACCTCCGTCACCAGTTCCGAGATGGGCATCTCAACCTCGTGGGTCCGCGCCAATTCCACAATGGGCTTGCAGGATTTGACTGCCTCACAGGTGAGGCGTGAGCTGCTGATGACATCGTCAACTGTGCGCCCCTTGCCCAATTGCACACCGAAGCTGCGGTTGCGCGAGAGCGGCGAGGCGCAGGTGGCGACGAGATCACCGACGCCGGCCAGGCCCAGGAAGGTGATGGGATCGCCGCCCAAGGCGGTGCCCAGCTTCGACATCTCGGACAGGCCGCGCGTGGCAATGGCGGCCTGTGCGTTCTCGCCCAGTTCGAGGCCGGCGACGATGCCACTGGCCAGCGCGATGACGTTCTTGGTGGCGCCCGCAATCTCCACTCCGATGAGATCGGTGGTGTAGAAGGCGCGGAAGTACTTGGAGGTGCACAGCGTCTGCAGGCGCTTGGCATTGGCCTCGTCGGGACAGGCCACGGTGGTGGCGGCCGGCTCGCGGCGAATGATCTCACCGGCCAGGTTGGGCCCGCTCAGGACGCCCAGCCGCTCGGGCTCAATGTTGCCGACACGATGGACGATCTGCGACATGCGCAGGTCGGTGCCGATCTCGATGCCCTTGGCCAGCGAGAGCACAAGCGCGTCGACCGGTATGTCGCGGCCCCACTCCTCCAGCGATGGGCGAACCGTCTGCGCGGGCATGGCCAGGATGACGAGGTCTGCGCCCTTGAGGGCCTGCGCCGGACGCTTCACGGCCTTCACTGCACGAGGCAGTAACACTCCCGGGTGGTACATGGGATTCTCGTGGCGGGCATTGATGGCCTCGACAATGACGGCGTCGCGTGCCCACAGCACAACGTCGTTGCCGGCATCGCTGAGCACCTGCGCGAAGGCGGTGCCCCAGGAGCCGCCGCCCATCACGGCCACCCGCGTCATGACGGATCACGCGGCCGTTGGCGCGGGTTGTAGCGCTCGGCCGGTGGAAGTTCGCCGCGGATCTCCGCAAGCAGCATGGTGATGGCCAGCATGATGCGCTCGGTGGCCTCCTCCAGCATGGCCGTCGTCACCTCGCGACCGCGCAGATCGTCGAGATCGACGGGTGCGCCAGCACGCACGTGCATGGTCTTGCGCGGGAAGAGGTGGAAGCCCTTGTGGCCCTTCCGCATCACGTCCTGCGGACCCCACTGTGCGATCGGTATGACGGGCGCGCCGGTTGCCAACGCCATGCGCGCAGGCCCGGTCTTGCCCATCATCGGCCACAGACCGGGATCCTTGGTGGTGGTGCCTTCTGGGTACACGCACAGACACTCGCCTCGTTCCAGGGCGGCTATGGCGTCACGAAAGGCATTGATGGCAGTGGCAGTGCCGCGATAGACGGAGATCTGGCCGGCAGCTTTGAAAAGCCGGCCCAGAATCGGCATGTCAACGACCTCGGTCTTGCCGAGGAAATGCGGGGTTCGCCTGGCTGCCACCACGACGAATTGCCCAACCGCGAGCGGGTCGAAGTTCGACGTGTGGTTCGGCGTGAGGATGCAGGGACCCTCGGCGGGGATGTTCTCCGCCCCCTTCCAGTCGCGCTTGGTTGTGAGCATCATGAAGGGCAGCACGATCCCCTTGATGAACCGGAATGCCGGTGTTCCCTTGTCTGTCACGCGCCCTCCTGCATGCTCATTCTGCTGCCTTGATCATGTTTGCGCGATGACGACCACGCAAATGATCGAGGCGGGCAGGGTGTTACCCGCCCGCCTCGAATCGCAGTACTTGCTCAGCGCTTGACGGCCTTCTTGGCCGGAGCCTTCTTGGCCGGAGCGGCCTTCTTGACGACCGCCTTCTTGGCCGGAGCGGCCTTCTTGACAACCGCCTTCTTGGCCGGTGCAGCCTTGGTGGCAACCGCCTTCTTGGCCGGTGCAGCCTTCTTGACAACCGCGGCCTTCTTCACGGGCGCAGCCTTCTTGGCGGGTGCGGCCTTCTTCTTGCCGGCCACGATGGCCTTGAACTCTGCACCGGGGGTGAACTTCGGAACCGACGTGGCGGCAACCTTCACCGTGGCACCGGTGCGCGGGTTGCGGGCCACGCGAGCCTTACGAG
>JAJXSV010000251.1 GCA_021784375.1 Actinomycetes bacterium
TGGGTTCGAAGCTGCGGTCGACATGCAGGGCCTGGCGCAGTTCCGAGCGATTGGCCCACACACCGGTGCTGAGACCGGCCAGGAACGCGGCGCCCAACCCCGTCATCTCCAGTGCATTGCCGCGCAGCACCTTGGTATTGAGGGTGTTGGCCTGCATCTGCAGCAACAGATCGTTGGCGGCGGCACCACCATCGACACGCAGGTTGGTCAGTCGCTTGCCGTTGTCCGCGGCCATGGCGTCGACAACATCCTGTACCTGGAAGGCGATGGCCTCCAGGGTGGCACGGGCGATGTGGGCGGCGGTGGTGCCGCGGGTGATGCCCAACACCGTTCCGCGGGCGTTGGGATCCCAGTGCGGCGCTCCCAGCCCGGTGAGCGCCGGTACCACGACCACCCCGTCACTGTCAGCCACCTGCTCGGCCAGGCCTTCGACCTCGGCCGCGCTGCGGATCAGGCCCAGGCCATCGCGCAGCCACTGCACAGCGGCGCCGGCCACGAAAACGGAGCCCTCTAGGGCGTAGCTGAGGGCGCCGTCGGCATCCTGAACGGCGATGGTGGTCAGCAGCCCGTGCTGCGAGCGGACGATGCGGTGGCCCGTGTTCATGAGGATGAAGGCGCCGGTGCCGTATGTGCACTTGGTGTCGCCCACGTCGAAGCAGGCCTGCCCGAAGAGGGCGGCCTGCTGGTCACCGGCGATACCGGCGATGGGCAGCGTGAGGCCGAGGAACTTGTTGGGATCGGTCTGGCCCACCGTGCCCATGGAGGGGACGATCTGCGGCAGCGCAGCCGCGGGCACATCGAAGAGGTCGAGCAGGTCTTCATCCCATTGCGCGGTGCCGATGTCGGCGAGTTGCGTGCGCGAGGCATTGGTGGCATCCGTGACGTGTACACGACCCGCTGTGAGTCGGGCAATGAGATAGCTGTCGATGGTGCCGAGGGCAAAGCGACCCGCGCGCACATCGTCCCAGAGCGCTGGTTCGTTGCGGCTCAGCCACAGCAGTTTGCTGGAGGTGAAATAGGGGTCCAGGCCCAGACCGGTGGTCTGCCGGACACTGCTCTCCACTGCACGGGCGCGCAGCTCATCGACCAGGCCCGAGCTGCGGCGGTCCTGCCACACGATGGCTCGACGTGGAGCCTGCAACGTCCTGCGATCCCATATGGCCACGGTTTCGCGCTGGTTGGTGATGCCTACGGCGCTGGGCCTGAGGGCGGAGTTGTTGAGCGCATCACGTGCAGCGCTCAAGGTCGCCGCCCAGATACCGTCGAGATCGTGCTCCACCCAGCCGGGCTGTGGGTAGTACTGCGCGAACTCGCTGTAGCCGCGTGAGCGGATGGTGCAGTTCTCGTCCACCACCAGTGCAGTGACACCCGTCGTTCCGGCATCGATTGCCAGGATCGCCATGCGAAAACCCTATTCCCTGCTGCCTAGGTTGATATTGAGCGTGGTGGATCGAGGGTACGGCTTGCCGATGCGCGCACTGCTCACACCGGCGCAGTGACATGCTCGAAGCGCCAGGACCATACGTATGTGCCTGGGCCGACCCGGTACTGCGAGAGCGTGTCAGGACCACAGCTCGCGCTTCCCACCCCGCGATGTGCCGCATCGAGATGGATGATCACATCGCGCTCCGGCACCAGATCCGCGTTGTGCGTGCTGTCAGCGAGCATGGCGTCCGTGAAGTGCGACAACGACATGTGCCGGGGCTCGTGGTTTGTGATGCGCCAGCTGCCGGCGGGGGACTGCACCTGCAACCAGTGCACACGCTGACGCGCGCCGTTCTCCTGGGGTCGGATGTAGTCGGTGTGCATAGCCCCGATGTCCAGCTGCCACAGGCCATCGCGTGCCAGTGCACGATCCGGGTAGGTCTCATGCGGCCCAGCGCCGAACCACGTGACTTCGTCGGCGTCCGGGATCCGGAACTCGATACCCACACGGGCCAGGTCGCTGAGCTCTGGGGGGATCGTCACACGCTCCTCGACAGCGAAGCCGGCAGCGGTCGCCGTCACCTTGCGCTCATGCTGCAACCGTGTTCCATCCCCGGTTGCGAGCGTGCGTCGCAGCATCGCGCCGTCAACCTGCTCGTGTACCACGCTGAGATGGCGGAGGCCCTGCTGTTCCCAGCGGCTGGCCAGGCCGCCGATGCGGTCGTTGTCGGTTGGCGCGCGCCACAGTGACAATCGCGCATTCATCACCACATCGGCAAGCAAGCGGCGCTCACGGTCATCAGGGGTGTCGGCGGCACCGATGTTGCGCGCGGTGAGGGTGGCTGCCAGGGAGGTGTCACCGAACTGGGCCCAGCCCACCTCATGGTGTGCTGGTGCCCAGGGGGAGGCTTCTCGAACTCGGACCGCGCAGGTGGTGAACACAGCGTCCGTGATGCCGAGATCCACTTCCACACTCGTGCGGGGCGCGATCCCCGGTAGAGCCTGGCAAGCGCGCTGCCGGCTGCCGTCCGCGCGCAAGGCGTCCCACTCCAGCTCGAGATCGCCGGCATCCACGAACCAGCGTCGATTGGTCACGCGGAGCAGACCCGACCCGAGATCCTCGATGCTCACGGGCGCGGCGATCTGCAGGAATTCGTGCATGGCCGGCTTGGCAGTGCGATCGGGGAAGAACACGCCGTCGCAGCAGAAGTTGCCGTCGTGCACGATTTCATCGAAATCACCGCCGTAGGCGTGTCGCATGCGCCCATCGGGCAGGCGCTGCTCGAGACCGTGGTCCCACATCTCCCAGATGAATCCGCCCTGGAGGCCCTCATGCTGCTCGATGGCGTCCCAGTAGTCGCGAAGGCTGCCATTGCTGTTTCCCATCGCGTGGGAGTACTCGCACATGATGAGGGGACGGTCCTGGGCGCCGGAGGTGGCGTGACGGACGATGGCCTGGATGGAGGGATACATGGGGCACACAACATCAGTTGCGGTATGTCCACGACGCCAGTCGCCGCGTATGGCGCCTTCATAATGCAGCGGTCGCGTCGGGTCGAAGTGCCGCAGCCAGCCTGCGGCCGCATCGTGGTTCGCGCCGTAGCCGGACTCGTTCCCCAGCGACCAGAGAATCACCGAAGCATGCTGGACGTCCCGTTGCGCCATGCGCGACACCCTCGCAACGAATGCGTTGAGGTAGCGCGGATCATCGCAGATGGCCTGGTAGTAGGCGTGTGACTCGATGTTCGCCTCATCGACCACGTAGAAGCCGAGTTCATCTGCCATCTCCAGCAGCGCAGGGTCATTGGGATAGTGGGAAGTCCGGATCGCGTTGACGTTCCATCGCTTGAGTTCGAGCAGGTCCGCGCGGATGTCCTCGCTTGTCAGCACGCGACCTGTGCGGGGATGGAAGTCATGACGATTGACGCCGTACAGCAGGACGGGCTGTCCATTCACCAGCAGTTGCCGCCCGATGATGCGGACGTCACGGAATCCAATGCGCCGGTGGAAGGACTCGACCACGGTCCCGTCAGGCTGCAGGAGGTTGATCTGCACGTCATGCAGGCTGGGCGACTCCGCGGACCAGGGGCTGACGTCCGGAATCGCCAGCGTCACATCAATCTCCCCGATGGGCAGCGGTTCGAGCGTACGCAACTGCATGAGCACATCAGCGGGAATGTCCGCATTCGCGTACTCGCCGAGGAAGAAGGCAGAGGCAACAGCAGCCTGCTCTGGAGTGAAATCGGTGTGCTGCTTCATGTGCTCGACGGGGAAGGTGTGCTCCAGGGAGATGTCATCCCCGGGCAGCAGCACCTGCAATCGCAAGCCGGCGGCGGCAACACCATGCGCGAAGGCAAGCTTGGTGCGCACCCGGAGCGTTCCCTGCCCGGCCTCCAGGTCGAAACCGGGGGTGAGATACATGCGTTCGATGTGCGTGCGCGGAGTTCGGAACAACACGACTGATCGGGTGATGCCGCCGTGCCACCATTCGTCCTGATCCTCGATGAATGAGCTGTCGGACCACTTGACCACACGCAGGCGCAGCACGTTATGACCTGCTCGCACATGACGGGAGATGTCGAAATCGGCAGCAAGACGCCCGTCCTTCGCCAGGCCAATCTCGGTGCCGTTCACGGAGACGATGAGCAGGCTCTCGAAGCCACCGATGCTGATGACG
>JAJXSV010000252.1 GCA_021784375.1 Actinomycetes bacterium
ATGACGTCCACCGACGACCCCACCCGCTTGGCGAGACGATCGATGTCATCACGGACGGCTTCCGCCAGACGAGTCGCGTGCACCAGATCGGGCGCCGAGCCGGCGATCACCGAGGAGATGGTGAACTTGCCGTATCCGCCTTGGAAGAAGAGCAGCGGAGCGACCGGGTTGAGGACGCCGAGATCCTCAACCCGGCCCATGACGAGCAGGTGATCGCCGGCTTCGGTGACCGATTCCGTCGAACACTCGATCCACGCCACCGCGTTGGCGAGCACGGGGGCGCCACCGGGCGACATGCCCCACTCGACGCCCGCCCACTTGTCCTCGTGACGCGAGGCGAAGTGTCGGCACAGTTGCTCCTGTTCAGACGACAGCACATTGACGCAGAAGCGCTTGGCAGTCGCGATGCGGGAGTAGGAGTTTGACGAGCGCATAGGGAGGTAGGCCACGAGTGGCGGATCGAGCGATACCGAGGAGAAGGAGCCAACCACCAAGCCCACAGGAGCGCCGGTGTCGTCGATGGCGGTGACGAGGGCTACTCCGGTTGGGTAGTGTCCCAGCACATCACGGAAGGCACGCCCTTCGGCATCGGTCACCATGGCAAGTCTCCATTCCCCACGGGATCAGTGATCAGCGATCGGCGTTGGGCTGACGGATGTGGCCCCAGAAGCCGGGCACGTCATAACGCTGCACCGTCCATGTTTCATCGTCGATGAGCAAGCCCCCGGTACCGTATTCGATCTGGAATCCGGACGGCGTGTTCACGTAGAACGACAACATCTTGTCGTTGGAGTGCCGACCGAAGGACATGGCCAGCGGTGCGAAGTTCTCCTTGATGACCTTGTCGTAGGCGCGACCCACAAGATCGATATCGTCGATCTCGAACATGATGTGTCCGATGCCCTTGGGTGCGTTCGGCACCGGCGCGTAGGCGTGCGAGTGGTGACGCGGGTTGCAGTGCAGGAAAGTTCCCCGAATGGGGCCGAAATCGATCCAGTCGCTGAGCTTGAACTGCAGCAGCTCCAGGTACAGCTTGTCGTAAGCGGCCTCGTCATTGACCAATTGGAAGGTGTGGCCGAGGCCGCCTTCACCGGTGACGAAGCGCGCACCCGTCGGGGACACGAAGCGATCCTTGCTCGTCATGAGGCCGTAGAACACCTCGATGCGCAGTCCTTCGGGATCCGTGAAGCTGATGAGCCCGGTCACCTTGCGTTCGTCGATGAGATCCCTGCTCTCCCGGGTCACCTGGTATCCGCCCTGCTCGAGCCGGGCGGCGATGGCCTCCAGCGCCTGGGGGCCCTGCACTTCCCAGCCCAAGGTGGTCACGCCCTCGGTGGAGCCACGACGCACATCGAGGCGGTAGAAGTATTCGTCATTGCGCAGCAGCAGCCGATCAGCTGTGCGCTCGGCAACCTGCAAGCCGATCAACTCGGTTGCGAATCGCTCCCAGGCATCAAGGTCACCAGTGGAGATGACCACGTAGCCGAGGCTCCGGACTTCAGACATATTGAGTTCCTTCCGTGGGGTGCAGTGGTGCGTGGGTCAGTGGGTCTTGATGAAGTTGATGACCATCTCGTTGAAATCCGCCGCATGCTCGAGTTGCGCCCAGTGGCCGCAACGGTTGAGCAACACCAAGCGTGAATTCGGGATGAGCGCGACCAGCTTGAGCGAGTTCTCGAAGTGAACGACGCGATCGTCACGGCCGTGGAACAGCAGTGCCGGCGCGGTGATCCCCGCCAACTGTGCTTCGGTGACGACGGGAAGAGGCTTGCCTATACCCGCGATGAAGTTGGCCAGGTGATCGGGCCTTGACTGTGCGCCGGCTGCGCGCTGCTTGATGAGCGCATCGGTGACGAAGGCGCTGTCGAAAGTCATGACCTCGACCAGTTCCCGCATAGTGGCCTCGCTGGGATCGCGGTAACCCTTCTGCAGAATCTTCAGACCTTCCGTCGGTCCATCGGCCGCACCGAAGATCTTCACGCCCGGCGCGCCCGGTCCCATGGTGATGAGATGCGAGATGCGATCAGGGTGCGCGATGGCGAAACGGAAGGAGGTCATTCCACCCATCGAGTTGCCGATGAAGGCGGCCTTCTCAATGCCGAGCGCGTCCATGAACTCCAGCGCAGCGGCGACATGATCGCGCTCCTCGAAGGTGACGGCGTCGGACTGACCCCAACCCGGCATGTCGACGGCGAACACGCGGAAGTGATCGGCGAGGGCAGACAGGTTGGGATTGAAGTTGCTCCAACCCGTCGCGCCGGGACCGCTGCCATGCAACATGATGACGGGATGCCCGCTACCGGCTTCGTTGTAGTGGATGCGCCAGCGCTTGGTCTGGATGAACCGGCTGGTGCTCTCAGCGGTCAGATTCTGTGGCATGCGCTACTCCTTGCGACTCCGTAGATCGATCAAAACTAGAGTGATCGCTCCATGCTGGCGAGATGCCCGTGCCGTGGAACGGAACGTTGTCCCTGCACGTCTTTTCGTCGGTTGTTGCCTGCTGTGCTACTGGGAGCGGCAGTCGGGCCAGCAGATGACCGGCGAGCACTGCGCACAAACTCATGGCCGTCATCGCGACCAGTGCCAGCACGAAACCATGGCGCAGCACAGTGAGGGAGGAGCCGGTCAACTGGTGGGCATGTGCGGCCAGGAAGGCCTGACCCTGTCCGGCTGAGACACCGCCGATGATGAGCGAGAGGGTGAGCCCTGTTCCGAACGGCATGCCGGCCGTCTGCAACATGGCGCGCACCGCATTCACGTTCCCGGCTCTGTCCGCCGGCACCACGCGAAGCAGGATGCTTGCGTTCAGGGTGGAAAACACACCGGTCGAGAAGCCCACCAACATCATGGCGAGCAATTGCGTCCAGTCGGGCCATTGCCGGGCCAAGGCACCGGTGAGCAATAACAGCCCGGCCGTCCCCAACCATGATTGCTCCACGGCCAGGCTGCGATCGTCGCGACCCCTGCCCAGACGATGGGCCAACAGTGAGCCGACCGCTACCGTGGCAGCGATGGGCATGATGCGCAGTGCCGCGGCCAGCGCAGCGTCTCCGACAATTCCCTGGAAGTACAGGCCCATCATCACCGGCAGGACGAGCCGCGGCACCACCATCATGAAGGCGGCGATATTGCCGAGGGTGAAGCCCCGATTGCGCAGAAGCACCCAGGAGATGGCCGGATAGCTGGCCTTGGTCTCGACGGCAAGGAAGACCAGGATGAATATGAAACTCGCCAGGCCCAGTCCCAGAAAGCCGGAGTCAAGCCAGCCACTCTGCTGCGCACGGCTGAAGGCCAGCAGCATGGAACCGAGTGCGATGAACAGGACGGCATTGCCCGCAACATCCACGCGCAGGCCACGGGAACTCGTGGATGCGGGCAGTTCCTGGCGCAGTTGCCAACCCCATGCGGCCGCCACCAGTCCGATGGGCACGACGATCCAGAACATGACCCGCCAGCCCAGGACGGTGGTGATGATGCC
This sequence comes from Actinomycetes bacterium, assembly GCA_021784375.1. The sequence goes on from JAJXSV010000252.1 coordinate 3,479, forward strand.
TCCCGCCACCGGCCCCGCCACCTGTGCGATGGCGAAGCCGGCGAGATAGACGCCCATCGGTCGGCTCAGCATGGAGGGGGGCCAGATGGCAGCGATCATCGCTGCTGCCGTGCTCAGGATCATGGCGCCGCCGACCGCTTGCACCCCACGCAGGAGGCTGAAGCTGAGTGGATTGGGAGCTGCCCCCAACAGCACGCTCGTGATTGTGAAGACCGCAATGCCAACGAGGAACACCGATCTCTGCTCCCCGGAGTCAGCAACCTGTCCCATGAGCACGATGGCGGGAGCGGAGATCAGGAGGTACGACAGCAGCATCCAGTTGGCCTGTGAAGCCGTCGCATTGAGATCGCGCACGATGTGCGGCAGGGCGATGTTGAGCATGGTGCTGCTGAGACCCATCATCACCGTCGCGATGAAGATGAGAATGAGCACGCTGCGCGGTCGTGCGGTTCGCGGTGCGTCCCATTCGACAGCGGGCAACTGCGCTTCGGGCACGATCAGGCCGTGATGGTCTGTGTGAGTTCGCCGAGCCCTGAAACCCAGGTCACGAGTTCGTCTGCCGGCCGCAGCCACGGCTTGTCTGGTCGACCCACCGCGACCCCCGCTGGCGTGCCGGT
>JAJXSV010000253.1 GCA_021784375.1 Actinomycetes bacterium
ACGGCCTCGAGAACAAGACGGGCGTCGGGCATATCACCATCGACGCGCTGGACATGGGTCCGGACTGCTGGGTCACGATCGAAGATGACGGCATCGGTGCTGACCCCGAACGCATCCGACGCATCCTGGCCGGCGACACCACCATCGACTCGATCGGCGTGGCCAACGTGGATGAGCGTCTGCGCTCGGTCTACGGCGATGGCTACGGCCTCATCATCGAAACCGCACCCGGTGCCGGAACCAAGGTCACGGTGCGGGTTCCCAAGTTCCAGCCCCAGGCGCGGACCTAGGGTTGGGGCCTGCCCCTGCCAAGGCGACCCGGAAACGGCGTAGTCTCAGCGCAAACACTGCAGCGTGGAGCAACGGCGTGGTGGGGGCTGGTCGTTGATGGTGCTCCTGCAGGCTTTCGCGGATGTATTCGAGAGGGACAGTGACGTGGCTGGGTTGAGGGTTCTCGCCGTGGATGACGAGGCGCCTGCGCGCGCCGAGCTCGCCTACGTTCTCAAGCAGGATGACCGCATCGGCGAAGTGCGCACAGCACAGAACGGCACTGAGGCACTCAAAGTGCTGCAGACCGAGCCCATCGATGCGGTATTCCTCGATATCCGCATGCCCGGTATTGATGGCATGGACCTGGCCAAGGTCCTCAAGCGCTTCACCGAGGCGCCGGCCATCGTCTTCGTCACCGCCTTCGAGGACCATGCCGTGAGCGCGTTCGATCTGCGCGCCGTCGACTACGTGCTGAAGCCCTACCGTCCCGAACGCCTGCATGAGGCCGTCTCACGCGTGCTGGAATCCAAGGCCCAGCGCCAGCCCTCACCCGATGCTGCCCTGGGCGGAGCCGAAGATGAGACGATCCCCGTCGAGCTGGCAGGCGTCACGCGCTTCATCAAGCGCAGCGACATCCGCTACGTCGAGGCCCATGGCGACTACGCGCGCCTGGTCACCCGCGACGGCCGCCACCTCGTGCGCATTCCCTTGGCCGTGCTCGAAGAACGTTGGGCCGATGCGGGTTTCGTGCGCATCCACCGTCGCTGGCTGGTCTCCCTGGCCACCATCGACGAAGTCCGCGTGGATGCGGGCCGTATGTCGGTGCGTGTGGGTGACGCGCTGCTAGAGGTCTCACGCCGGCACACCCGCGAACTGCGCGACCGGCTGGTGCGCAGCGCACGTCCACGTCGCATTGACGGAGTGACGGCCGCAGCGCCGGTTCCCAACCGCCCCAAGCCCTAAGGTCGATGGACAAGTCCCGGCGCGTTGTCATCACGCATCCGCGCACGAGCACACGTCGACGCCCTTCGCGCACATCCGCACCTCGTGATCTGCGGGAGCACACCGTGCGCGGCGAGGTGTTGCTGGCGGCACTCCGCCGCAGCCAACTGCGGCTGGCCCTCGCCATCACTTCCGCCTTCCTGACGACGTTGGGCGCCCTGCTCCTGTTCTACTGGGGATCCGACTGGTTTCGCAGTGCGCACGTGGCCACCATCCCCGTGATCTGGCTGGCTTTGGGAGTGGGCGTGTTCCCGCTCATCGTGATTCTCGGCTGGCTGCACATCCGCATGGCGGAGTGGTACGAGCAGCAGTTCATCGACCTCATCGAGGACGTGTGATGAACATCTTCTCCATCATCACCGTCGTCGCGCTCATCACCGCGACCATCAGTATCGGCCTGTACGGGCTGCACTTCTCGCGCGCCACTTCGGATTTCTTCGTCGCTTCCAAGTCGGCCAGCACCTTCGCCAATGCGTCGGCCATGAGTGGTGAGTACCTCTCTGCGGCTTCCTTCCTCGGTATCGCCGGCCTGGTCATGCTCTACGGCATCGACATGCTCTGGTACCCAGTGGGCTTCACGGCCGGCTTCCTGGTGCTACTGCTGTTCGTGGCGGCACCCCTGCGGAGATCCGGCGCCTACACCCTGCCTGACTTCGCGGAGACACGCATGGAGTCGCGTGCGGTGCGGCGCATTTCCAGCGCGCTGGTGGTGCTCATCGGCTGGCTCTACCTGCTGCCGCAGATGCAAGCGGCGGGACTCACGCTGCATCTCATGACGGGCGCCAACACCGCCTCCGGTGGCCTGATCGTGGCACTGGTGGTCGGACTCACGGTGGCGGGTGGCGGCACCCGCTCCATCTCGCTGGTCCAGACCTTCCAGTACTGGATCAAGCTGGTGGCCATCGCGGTACCGACCGTGTTGGTGGCCTGGGCCTGGGCGGATGTCGGCCATCCCCGGCTCTCCCCAGCCGCCTGGAGCGAACCGCTCACCACATCCACCGGCCACGCCAATCCGCTCTACGCCAACATCGCCGTCGTGACCGCCACCTTCCTGGGCACCATGGGCCTGCCCCATGTCCTCGTGCGCTTCTATGCCATCAAGGACGGCCGCACGGCCCGTCGCACGACGCTGCTCGCCATTGCACTCATCGGTGGTTTCTTCCTGTTCCCGCCGGCCATCGGCGCCCTGGGCCGCTACTACCTGCCCGAACTGCTCACCCACGGAAACGTCGACACCGTGGCCCTGATGCTGCCCGAACGGGCCTTCCCCGGAGCGCTGGGCCAACTGTTGGGTGCCCTGGTGGCGGCCGGTGCCTTCGCCGCATTCATGGCCACCGCGTCGGGGTTGGTGCTCTCCATTGCGGGCGTGATGTCGCAGGATCTACTGCAGAAGCGCATGGGTGCCATCACCGGCTTCCGCACGGGTGCCGCGCTTGCACTCGTGGTTCCGCTGATGGTGCTGCCCTATGTTGCGCAGCACCATCTCGCGGAGATGGTGGTCATGGCCTTCGCGGTCGCTGCCTCCACCTTCTGCCCCCTGCTCGTGCTCGGAATCTGGTGGAAGCGGCTGTCGACGGCCGGCGCCATCGCTGGCCTGCTCATCGGCGGCCTCAGCTCCCTGGCCTGCGTTGCCGCGGCCCTGTTCATCCCGACCACGGGCCTGCTGCACACCCTGCTCACCCAACCCGCAGCGTGGACGGCGCCCCTCGCCTTCCTCAGCATGATTGTGGTTTCGCTCCTGACTCCCGATCGCGTCCCTGCCCATGCATCGATCACTTTGGGCCGCTTGCACACTCCGGACAAATTCGTCATCTGATTCCCATCGCGCTCACACCTGCGCGCGGTTATGGTCGGGCACCTGCGAAGGGATGACCAATGAGCGACATCAGCGAGACCCTCTCCAACCTGCTTTCCGAGAACCGACACTTCTTCCCGCCAGTGGAACTGGCCATCAATGCCAACGCCAAGATCGAGTCCTACCAGGAGGCCTCGGAGGATCGCCTGGCCTTCTGGGCCAAGCAGGCCCGACGTCTGCAGTGGGCCAAGCCCTGGACCCAGGTGCTGGACTGGAGCGACGCACCCTTCGCCAAGTGGTTCGTGGACGGCAAACTCAACGTCGCTGTCAATTGCGTCGATCGTCACGTGGCCGCAGGCAACGGTGATCGTGTTGCGTACTACTGGGAGGGTGAGGACGGCGAGAGCCGCACCATCAGCTACAACGATCTGCTGCGCGAAGTCTCCAAGGCGGCCAACGCACTCACCGCCCTCGGCATCGTTGAAGGCGATCGAGTGGCCATCTACATGCCCATGATTCCAGAGGCCGTGTTCTCGCTGCTCGCCTGTGCGCGCATCGGCGCAGTCACCTCCGTGATCTTCGGCGGCTTCTCCTCGGAAGCGCTGCGTTCGCGCATCATCGACGCCTCGGCCCGCCTGGTCATCACCAGCGACGGGCAGTTCCGTCGCGGCAAGGCCCTGCCGCTCAAGGACGCGGTCGATGATGCCCTGCACGACACCCCGACCATCCAGCATGTACTGGTCGTGCGTCGCACCGGTGGCGAGGTGGCGTGGAATGAACGCGACGTGTGGTGGCATGACGTCGTCGACAAGCAGTCCGAGGTTCACACCGCGAAGGCCTTCGACTCGGAGCATCCGCTGTTCATCCTCTACACCTCCGGCACCACCGGCACCCCCAAGGGCATCCTGCACACCACCGGTGGCTACCTCACACAAGCCGCCTATACGCATCATGCGGTCTTCGACCTCAAGCCGGAGACCGACGTCTACTGGTGCACCGCGGACATCGGCTGGATCACCGGCCACA
>JAJXSV010000017.1 GCA_021784375.1 Actinomycetes bacterium
TCCACAAGTACATCTTCCCTGGCGGCCTCATCCCGTCCCCCGATGCGATCCGTGAGTGCGCCGAACGCGATGGGGGCCTACGCGTCGTCGATGAGTACGGGTTCGGCCCGGACTACGCGCGAACGTTGCGCCTGTGGCGGCAACGGTTCATCGAGCAACGCGATCGGGTCTCCGCGCTGGGCTTCGACGAGACATTCCAACGCATGTGGGAGTTCTACCTGGCCTACTCGGAGGCGGGATTCCGCGCCGGTCACCTGGATGTACGCCACTTCGCATTGGAGAAGCCGCGATGATTCCCCTTGCAGGGCAACGGGTTTGGGTGATCGGTGCCTCGTCCGGCATCGGCGCCGCCGTCGCCGGTGAGCTCGTGCGACGGGGGAGCCTGGTGGCCGTCTCCGCACGGAGGCAGCAGGAGTTGGAGCGCGTGGCAGCCGATCGCATGGCCATTGCCACGCTCGACGTGGCTGACGCCAGGTCCGTGATGTCCGCTGCGAACACCGTGGAAGCCGCACTGGGCTCCATCGACAGCATCATCATCGCCGCCGGCTACTGGCAGCGCATGGACGCCAGGGCCTTCGACCGCGAGGAGTTCGTGCGCCACATCGAGGCCAACGTGATCGGCATGGCCAATTGCATCGATGCCGTGCTGCCGCGCATGTTGGCGCGCGGTAGTGGCACCATCGTGGGGATCTCATCGGTCGCGGGGTATCGCGGCCTGGCGGGCGCCCAGGGCTACGGCGCGTCGAAAGCGGCGCAGTTGAACCTGCTGGAGTCGCTGCGGGTCGGCCTGCGAGGCACAGGCGTCAGCGTGCAGACGATCTCACCGGGATTCGTCGAGACCCCGATGACCGAGGGCAACACCTTTCCCATGCCATTCATCATCTCCGCCGACCGGGCCGCGCGCGCCATCGTGAGGGGCATCGCACGCGGGCGGGCGGAAGTGGTGTTCCCCCTGCCCATGGCTGTGAGCATGAAAGCGGCCCGCCTGGTGCCGCAACAATGGTGGCCCCGGCTGGCGGGGGGCCGGAGCAGGAGGTACGCATCGTGATTCGACGGGAGATGACACGGCGTTTCCGCGCACTGCTCAGTGGTGCCCAGTCAGGTGTCCCCGAGTGGACCTCGCTGGTGGCACAGGGGGACGACGAGGGGTTCTTCGGCCCCGATGATGAGGCCTGGGTGGTCCACTCGGACCTCGCCACCATGATCGGCGGCATTCGCGCTTTGCTCATGCGGGCCCTGCATCCGGGCTCGTTGGCGGGAGTGGTGCAGCACTCCCGCTACGAGGAGGACGTGCTGGGCCGGCTCAACGGGACCATCCGTTGGCTCACCATCTCGACCTTCGGTTCGACCACGGCCATTGCCGATGAGGCGGCACGCGTGCGCGCCCTGCACGAGCGGGTGCGCGGGAGCTACCGAACGAAGGACGGCTCCACCCGGAACTACCGGGCGTCCGACACGGACCTGCTGCAGTGGGTGCATGTGGCCTTCACCGACTCCTTCCTCACGGTGCATCAGCGTTACGGGAGGCGCCCGGTGGACGCGGACGCCTACCTGGCGGGCTGGTCCCGTGCCGTCGAGCCCTTGGGTCTGGTGGGCGCGCCGTCCTCGCAAGCGGGCATGCAGGCGACGATCGCCGGTTACCGCGAGCAACTCGTGGTCGATGACACCACTCGCAAGGTGGTGGCGTTCATCCGCCGGGTCCCCTTCCCCCGGGGCGCCCGACTCGTGTACAGGTTGCTCTTCGCGGCGGCCGTGGAGACGTTGCCAGCGGAGTACCGGCACCTGCTCGGTCTGCGTGCCGCACCGGCGCCGCTGGTGCGCGCCAGCACGCGGATGCTGCTGCACGGGATGCGCTGGGTGATCGGACAGAGGTCGCCGATGGAACTGGTGGCGCTGGAACGACGACAGCGCGTCTCAACAGGGCGTGCCCTCCGGTGATCAGCCGCTGATGCTGGGGGACAGCGACGGCGCCGGGATGGTGGCGCCGGCAGTGCCGCTGTCGGTGGCGCTGTCGGTGGTTGTCACGCAGGAGGAGGCCGTGGTCGTGTCAACGCAACCGACCGGACCGTTCAGCCTGCCGTCCCCGATCACCGGCTTGAGGTCGAAGGGCACGGCGGGCGAGCCCTTCAGCGCGCCCATCATGGTGGCCTTCCAGATGGGTCCGGGGATCGAGGCGCCGTAGACGGGCTTGTAGTGCACGTGATTGATGACGATGTCGGACATCTTGTACTTGAAGCCACCGCGAGGATCACCGACCCAGACGCAGCCGGCCAGGTCGGGCGTGAAGCCGCAGAACCAGACGGCGGCCGAATCGTCGGTGGTGCCGGTCTTGCCTGCGGCGGGGCGCCCCAGCGACATGGTGCCGCCCGTACGGTGGGGGTCGGAGCCGTCGATGACCCCGCGCAGCATCACCGCCACACCGTCGGCCACCCCACGGGCGATCACCTGCTTGCAGAGTGTGGGGGGCACCGCGATGGGGGTCCCGTCGGCCCTGGTGATCGACAGCACGGCGTGCGCGGGACAGTAGAGCCCGTGGGCCGCCAACGTGGCATAGGCGTTGGCCAGCGACATCGGAGCCACCTCGTTGGCACCCAGCACGAACGAGGGCACGGCGTCCAGGGGTGAGCCGTCCGACTTGGTGACGCCCATGCTGGCTGCGATGGCAGCCGGGCGGCACACGCCGGTCCTCTGTTCGAGGTCGACGAAGTAGGTGTTGACCGACTCCGCCGTGGCCCTGTACATGTTGAAGAGCCCAGAGTGCGTCGAGTTGGAGACGGTGTACGGCGGGAACAGGCTGGCCGCGCTGGGGCCGCAGCCGTAGAAGCCGGTGAAGGTCCTCGTCTGCGGGGAATTCACCTGGAGGTTGGCATTCAGTCCCTTCTCCATGGCCGCCGCCAGCACGAAGATCTTGAAGGTGGAGCCGGCCTGCATGCCCAGGGTGCCCCCGTAGGCCATGGTCGCGTTGTAGTTGTAGGTCGTCATGCCGATGCCGCTGGTGCCCCACAGGCGGTTCTCCGCCATGGCCGTGATGGCTCCCGTGCCCGGTTGCACCAAGGTGACTGCAGCGGCCTTGCCGGACGGATCGGTGCGCGGAATGGCCCGGTCCACCGCCTGCTGCGCGGCCTTTTGTGCCTTCATGGAAAGTGTGGTCCTGATGCGCAGGCCGCCCTGGAGCAACAGGGCGTCGCGATCGGCGAGCGTCGCTCCGAAGGAGACGTCGGTGCGGATCGACTGCATGACGAAATCGCAGAAGAAGGGGGCGATGGATCCGGTGCAGCCGTTGGGCACGGACGACGGGTGCAGGGTGTCGACGACCCGAATGCGCTCCACCGCGCTCGCCTGCTCCTGTGAGATGACGTGCAAGCGCACCATGTTCCCCAGCACCTCGCTGCGCCGGTTGGTGGCTGCCTGGGGATTCACGAGGGGGTCGTAGCCGGATGGCTGCTGCACCAAACCGGCGAGCAGGGACGCCTCGGCCAGGTTGAGTTCGCTCGCATGCTTCGAGAAGTAGCGACGGCTGGCTGCCTCGATGCCATAGGCGCCGGCTCCGAAGTAGGCGATGTTCAGGTACGACTCGAGGATCTGCGCCTTGGTGTACCGGTGCTCCAGGGCCAAGGCGTATCGCGCCTCGCGCAGCTTGCGTGCCGGGGTCTGCGCGATTGCGGCGGCGGCGCTGGCCGCATCCGGCGCCGTGGCCACCAGGATCTGCTTGACCAGTTGCTGCGTGAGCGTGGAACCGCCCTGCACCTGGCGACCCGCCAGCGTGGACACGATGCCGCGCAAGGTGCCGCGCAGGTCGACGCCGTGGTGTTGGTAGAAGCGGGCGTCCTCCGTGGCGATGAGCGCCTTCTGCAGGATCAGTGCCACCTGGGAGAGCGGGACATTGATGCGATTCTGGAAGTAGAGGGTGGCGAAGGGCTTGCCGTCCGCCGTCTCGATCACCGTCTGCTGGGCCAACGACGGTGTGCGCAGCGTGATGGGCAGCGACTCGAAGCCGTTGAGCGTGCGTGTGCTGATTCCGGCACCGATGCCGACCACGGGCGCCAGGGCGCCGGCGAGCAGGAACCCGGCCACCGCGCCCAAGCCGAGGAGGCGCGAGACGGATCCGATGGCGCGAACTCGCTGCACGGATGCAGCCTAGGGCCGCCGCATTCCGGGAAAGTTTGACGGCCAACCGTCGAACTCCGGTGGGCCCGTGGTTAGAGTCTGGCCATGACGAAATGGGAGTACGCCACCGCACCCCTGCTGGTGCACGCCACCAAGCAGATCCTCGACGCCTGGGGCGCAGACGGCTGGGAGCTCGTGCAGGTCGTGCCGGGTCCGAACCCGGACAGCCTGGTGGCCTACTTCAAGCGCCCGCTGGGAGGCTGAGCATGTCCGTTGTCGAATCCAGGATCGCTGAACTTGGCCTCGCGCTGCCGCCGGTCGCCACACCGATCGCGGCCTACGTGCCGGCGGTACGCACCGGGAACCTGGTCTTCACCTCGGGGCAACTGCCCACCGCCGATGGCAAGCTCGTGGCCACCGGCAAGGTGGGCGCAGACGTCGATGTCGAGACGGCCAAGGCCGCGGCCCAGCTGTGCGCCCTCAATGGCCTGGCCGCGATCAAGCAGGTGATCGGCGACCTCGACCGCATCGTGCGCGTGGTCAAGGTGGTGGGCTTCATCGCCGTCGACCCCGGGTTCACGAACCACGCCGCCGTCGTGAACGGTGCGAGCGAGTTCCTCGGCGCCTGCTTCGGTGACGCAGCCAAGCACGCCCGCTCGTCCGTCGGCATGGCCTCGCTTCCGCTCGACGCGCCGGTCGAGGTCGAACTCGTCGTCGAAGTCCGCGACTAGCCCCAACGCTAAACTTCTCCGGCACAAGGAGCCCAGTGAACAGAACCCTCATGCAGACGCCACTCTTCTCGGCGCTGGAGCCCGAGGCCGCAGCCGCGTTGCGCGCCTCCATGGTGGAGTTGCGCGCGCGCAAGGGTGACGTCATCTTCGTCGAGGGCGAACCGGGTGACCGCCTGTACATCGTCGTCGAGGGCAAGGTGGTCCTCGGGCAGGCAGCGGCCGACGGACGCGAGACGCTGCTCGCGGTGCAGGGGCCGGGCGAGATGTTCGGCGAGTTGTCGCTGTTCGATCCCGGCATCCGCACGTCCACCGCCACTGCGCTCACCGATTGCGTCGTCCTCGGGCTGGGGCGCGAGGCCCTGAGGCCCTGGCTGACCGGCCGCCCCGAGGTCGCGGAGGCACTGCTCCAGGCACTCGCACAGCGGCTGCGTCGCACCAACGAAGCCATGTCCGATCTCGTGTTCTCCGACGTGCCCGGTCGCGTCTCCAAGGCGCTCATCGACCTCAACGAGAAGTTCGGCGTCGAGCGCAACGGCGAGTGGTACGTCGAGCATGACATGACGCAGGAGGAACTCGCGCAGCTCGTCGGGGCGTCACGGGAGACGGTGAACAAGGCCCTGGCTGACTTCGTGCATCGTGGCTGGCTGCGCGTCGAGCAGCGGTCCGTCACCATCACCGACTTGGAGCGCTTGCAGCGCCGTGCCCGCTGAGCGACCGCACCAGCGTGCCGTCTTCAATGCGCTGAAGAAGACCTATCCCGGAGCGCGGGCCGAACTCGACTTCGTGGGCCCCCTGCAATTGCTCATCGCCACCATCCTCTCCGCCCAGAGCACGGATCGGCGCGTCAACCTGGTGACCCCCGCGCTGTTCGAGCGCTACCCGACCGTCCAGGACCTGGCGGCCGCTGAACGCGACGAACTGGAAGCGCTCATCACGCCCACGGGCTTCTTCCGCAACAAGGCCGCCAGCCTCATCGGCATGGCACAGAAGCTGTGTGCGGACTTCGGTGGTCGCGTGCCGGATACCCTCGAGGAGCTCATCACGCTGCCCGGCGTCGGTCGCAAGACCGCGAATGTCGTGCTGGGCAATGCGTTCGGCGTTCCCGGCCTCACCGTGGACACCCACTTCGGCCGCTTGGTGCGACGGTTGGGCTGGAGTGCGGAGACGGATCCGGTGAAGGTCGAGCGAGACATCATGGCCCGTTTCCCGGCCAAGGACTGGACGATGCTGTCGCACGTCCTGATCTGGCATGGCAGGCGCTGCTGCCATGCGCGCAAGCCCGCGTGTGGTGCCTGCGTGGTGGCGAAATGGTGCCCGGCATTCGGCGAAGGTCCCACGGATCCCACGGAGGCCGCCAAGCTGCTGCGGAGCGAGGGTCGGCCATGAGCGACTGGCGAGAGCAGCTGCGCGAGCTGGCAGGCGCTGCGGATGCCCTGCAATTCGCCCGCCACGTCCCACCGGAGGATTTCGAGGGGCGGGAGAGCGCCGTCCTCATCGCCTTCGCGGAGGCGGAAGGGCAACTGGATCTCCTGCTCATCGAGCGGGCGCACGACCTCTCCGCGCACTCGGGCCAACCGGCCTTCCCCGGCGGCGGCGTCGAGCCGGACGATGCGGATGCCGCAGCCACCGCACTCCGCGAAGCCCGGGAGGAGACCGGCCTCAACCCGGAGGACGTCACGGTGCTCGGCACGCTGCCCAGGCTCTTCCTGCCCGTCTCGGACTTCGCAGTCACTCCCGTGCTCGCCGATTGGCATCGTCCCGGTCCCGTGTTCGCAGCCGATCCGGCCGAGGTTGCGGCGGTGGTGCGGGTGCCCGTGCGCGAGCTCGTCGACCCGCGGAACCGGGTCATGGTCCGGCATCCTCGGGGCGGACGGGGACCGGGCTTCCTGGTCGCCGGGCTCACGGTGTGGGGTTTCACGGCGGCCATCATCGCGGGCATGCTGGCGGCCCTTGGATGGGACGAGCCATGGGACGAGTCCGTCGTCATCGAGCTCGGCAACCGATGAACCTCGTCGACGTCCTGCTCGCCGTCTCCATCGCCACCGCCGTCGGTCGGGGCTGGCGCCTGGGCATCATCCGGGGGATCTTCGGGCTGGCCGGATTGCTCGCCGGCGGCTGGCTGGCGCTCCAGACCGCTCCCATCGCCATCGACGCCATCTCGCCTTCCGCGGCGTGGCGGATCGCGACCGGTGTGGGGCTCGTCGCTGGCATGGCGATCGCCGGAGAGGTGGTGGGTACCACCATCGGCGGGGTGCTGCGTCGCGCCCTTCGCTGGTCACCGGTGCAGTTCCTGGACTCCGTACTGGGAAGCGGCTTCCGGGTGTCCAGTTTCGCCATCATCGTGTGGCTCCTGAGTTCCGCCATGGTGGTGCTCCCGGACCAGGGGGTCGCGCACCTCGTCCGGACCTCGGACATCGTTCGGTTCATCGACGAGTACGCACCGGACGCCGCCTACGGCGCCACCGCCGCCCTCCGCAACGCCATGCGCATCACGCGCTTCCCTGTCGTGTTCGCCGGCGCGACACCGCAGCCGCAGACCTCGGCGCGGCCGGCCGATCCGCAGATCCTGCGGGATGGAGCCGTGCAGGCGACCTACATGTCGGTGTTCAAGGTACGAGCCGATGCAGAAGCCTGCTCGGAGCGGATGTCGGGCACCGGATTCATGTACGCCCCGGGCCGCATCCTGACCAACGCCCACGTCGTCGCGGGTGCGAACCACGTGACCGTGTCGTCGATCGATTCCACCCAGCATGCAACCGCGGACGTGGTGCTCTTCGATCCCTCTCTCGATGTCGCCGTCCTCGCCGTCAAGGGCTTGGTGGCCACGCCGCTCACCATCGGCCCCGATCTCCATACTGGCTCACAGGCGGTGGTCCCCGGATACACCGGTGGCGGTCCGCTCTCGCCGGATGCCGCGCGCATCGCGGACATCATCATCGCGCGGGGACACGACATCTACGGAGGCGCAACCGTGGATCGTGAGATCTATGTCCTGCGGGCGCACGTGGCCGCGGGCGATTCCGGCGCTCCACTCGTGGGCATCGACGGCACCGTCGTCGGCATGGTGTTCGCTGCGGCCACCGATGAGCGGGACACCGGCTACGCGCTCACGGCGTCCTCGATCGCGCGGGTGGCGACACAGGGCCGCTCGAGCACCCGGGCTGTCCCGCTCGGGCAGTGCCTCGACTAGCGCTTGCTCCGGCCGAGAGCGGAGGCCACGTCGTTGATCGTCCTCTGCGTGGCATCAGCGGCCTGAGTCGGGCCCTTGATCTTCGATGCGCTGCGTCCGGCGATCAGCAGCAGGATGCCGGCGATGAGGATGAACACGCCGGCCAGGATGAGGAATGCCAACCAGGTGGGGATACCGAGCGCGGACAGGCCGAATCCAACCGAGAAGATCAGGAGCAGCACCGCCAGGGAGAGGAGGAACAACGCCGCGATGAACGACACTGACGAGCGCAGTGCGCGCTTGGCGCTCTTCTTCAACTCGAGCGCAGCCAACTCGATCTGGTCACGGATGATCTTCTGGAAATCGGCAATCGCCGCTGATACCAGAACGCCGAGCCGGCTTTCGTTGTCCTTCATGGCCTCCCCTAACAGCGGCAAGGCTATCGCGCAGCGTCCGTCAACGCAGTCCCGACAGCATCACATTCCCGGTTGCCGGACCTCGCTCACGCGGCGGCGCAGGAGCATGAGGGCGGCCGCGCCCACTGCGGCGGCAATGACGAGGGCTGCCAGCACTGCCAACTTCGTAGCCTGCAGGAGCGTGCCGGAGAGGCTCAGCTCAGCGAACAGCATCGACACCGAGAAGCCGGGGCCGGCGCTGGTTCCGACGAGCAGGTAGCCGAGGGCGTTGAGACGTGCTGCCGGCTTCAGCAGGGCCACTGCCAGTAGGGCACCCAGCAGGATCCCCAACGGCTTCCCCACGATCCGGGCTATCGTCACTGCCCCGACCAGCTGCCAATCGGCTCCGCTGCCCTGCACCGGGATGGCCAGGGACGTCGCGATGAACAGGGGCAGGATCACCCAGCTCGACCAGGGCTGGAGGCGCTCGCGGATGCGCTCCCCCTGCGCGGCGGTCACCACGCCGAGAACGGCGCCGAGGACGGTCGGGTGCACCCCGCTGTGCAGCATCGCCAGCCAGGCGGCAACCGCCACTACCACCGAGAACCCGGGAGAGCGCGCGCTGGTCCGCGCGTACACCCAGACCAGCGCGCCGGCGACGAGCAGCCAGGTGGCCGAGGGGGCGCGGCCGAAGGCGACGGCGATCACGATGATGGAGAGGGTGTCGTCGATGATGGCGAGGCTCAGGATGAAGGCGCGGAATGCGCTCGGCAGGCCGCGCCCGGCGATCGCCAGCAGAGCCAGCGAGAGCGGGATGTCGGTGGCCATGGGCACTCCCCAGGCGCCCCGCGCTGATGCAGGGGCCAGGAGGAGGAACAGCACCGCAGGCATCACCATGCCGGCTGCGGCGGCCACGATCGGCACCGACGCCTGACGTATCGAGGACAGCGCACCGCGCGTGAACTCATGTCGCAATTCGAGCCCGGCGATGAAGAAGAACACGGGGAGCAGTCCGTCCTCGACGAAGCCGGCGAAGCTCAGGTCGAGCACGGAGTGACGGGCATGGAGCAGCGGCGCGACGTGCGCATAACCCACGGCATTGGTGACGCCGAGGCCGATGGCGGCTGCGACGACCAGCATCATCGCCGCTGGTTTCTCCTCGCGGATGACGCGATCAACCCAGCGGCGATCGTCCTTCACTCAATCCTCCGGCATGCCCGAAGCGAGGCCCTGGGCGATCATGTTCATGATGGTGGGGTCAGCGAGTGTCGTCACGTCACCGATGGCGCGATTCTCCGCGATGTCGCGGAGCAGGCGTCGCATGATCTTCCCGGAACGCGTCTTCGGCAGTTCCTGCACGATCATCACCTGTCGCGGCTTCGCGATGGGGCCGATCTCGTGCACGACGTGCCCGCGCAGGGCCGCTGCCATGCCCTCGCCATCCTCGTAGCCACCGCGCAGGATGACGAAGGCGACGATCGCCTGCCCTGTGAGCGGGTCGGACGAGCTCACGACGGCGGCCTCGGCGACCGCCGGGTGCGAGACGAGGGCGTGCTCCACTTCCGTGGTCGAGATGCGGTGCCCCGAGATGTTCATGACATCATCGACGCGGCCGAGCAGCCAGATCGCACCCTCATCGTCGAACTTGGCCCCGTCACCCGCGAAGTAGCGGCCCTGGAACCGTGACCAGTAGCCGTTCCGGTAGCGCTCGGGGTCACCCCAGATTCCCCGCAGCATGGCCGGCCACGGGTCCGTGAGCACCAGGTAGCCGCCATGGCCGCGTCCCACCTTGTAGCCGTTCTCATCGACGATGGCGGCGCCGATGCCGGGCAGCGCGCGCATGGCCGAGCCGGGCTTGCAGGTGGTGACGCCCGGTAGCGGGGAGATCATGATGGCGCCGGTCTCCGTCTGCCACCAGGTGTCGACGATGGGGCAGCGGTCATGGCCGATGACCTCGCGGTACCACATCCAGGCCTCCGGGTTGATCGGTTCGCCGACCGAACCCAGGATGCGCAACGAGGAGAGGTCGAAGGCGTCCGGGTGCTCGTCCCCCCACTTCATGCAGGCGCGGATGGCAGTGGGTGCCGTGTAGAAGATGGAGACGCCGTACTTCTCGATGAGTTCCCACCAGCGCCCGCGGTGCGGGGTGTCCGGTGTGCCCTCGTAGATGAGTGAGGTGGCGCCATTGGCCAGCGGCCCGTAGACGACGTACGTGTGGCCGGTGATCCAGCCGATGTCGGCGGTGCACCAGTACACGTCCGTCTCCGGCTTCAGGTCGAATACCGCGTGGTGCGTGTATGCCGCCTGTGTGAGGTAGCCGCCGGTGGTGTGCAGGATGCCCTTGGGGGTGCCCGTGGTGCCGGACGTGTAGAGGATGAAGAGCGGGTGCTCCGCGTCGAAGGCACGCGGGCTGTGCGTGTCGGGCTGCGCGTCAACGACGTCGTGCCACCAGACGTCGCGCTCGTTCCAGGTCACCTCGCCGCCGGTGCGACGCACCACCAGCACGTGCTGGATGGTCGGCGTCTCGTGCAGCGCCTCATCGACCGCATCCTTGAGCGGCAGGGCCTTGCCCCGCCTGAACTGCCCGTCGCTGGTGATGACGAGCCGGGCCGAGGCGTCGATGATGCGCGAACGCAGCGCCTCCGAGGAGAAGCCACCGAAGATCACGGACGTCACCGCACCGATGCGTGCGCAGGCCAGCAGTGAGAACACGGCCTCGGGGATCATCGGCATGTAGATCGCCACGCGATCGCCCTCGCCGATGCCGAGCGCGATCAGCGCGTTCGCTGTCTTCGACACCTCGCGTAGGAGTTCCGCGTAGGTGATGGTTCGGGTGTCACCACCCTCGCCCTCCCAGTAGTACGCGACACGGTCGCCGTTGCCGGCAGCCACGTGACGATCGACGCAGTTGACGGCGACGTTGAGCTTGCCGTCGACGAACCACTGCGCGAACGGTGCATCGCTCCAGTCGAGTACCTGGCTCCAGGGCTTCGCCCATTGCAGGCGACGGGCCTGCTTGGCCCAGAACGCCAGGCGATCCTCGGACGCCTCCTGATAGGACTCGATCTTCGCATTCGCGTTGATGGCGAGCTCGACCGGCGGGAAGAAGTGCCGACTCTCCGAGAGCAGGTTGGAGAGGGTTTCGCTGATGTCGCTCATGTCCGTCCCTTCACGTGTCCCGGCCGCGGCGGTGGGACCACGTCTTGCTCAGGTGCAGCTCGCGCCGGGAGCGCTGCTCACCACCCGAGTTCGAGTGCCGCTGACGATAACGGTCCGGCCCGTGCGCGGAACAGGACTCAGACCACGAACTTGTCCGGGGTGTGCAAGCGTCCCATCGTGATCGCCGCATGACCCGGGACGCGGTCGCTGGTCGCGAGGGACACCACGACCATCGTCGCGAATGCGAGGGGGACGGTCCAGGCCGCCGGTTGGCCCAGCACGGCGTGCAGGGGGCCGGTGGTGGGGATGAACAGCGCGACGAGTACCGCGAGCACGGAGGTCGTCCCTCCGACCGCCAGACCGGCGATGGCGCCGGCGGTGGAGAGGCGCCTCCACCAGATACCGAGCACCAGGAGCGGGCAGAAGGTGGAGGCCGCGACCGCGAATGCCATGGCCACCATGTCTGCGAGGTGGAGCTGGCCGATGAAGGGGAGCAGCGCGAGGGGGACCAGCAGGGCGAGTGCCGCGCCCGTGCGGAAGCCCGGCACTGCCCCCATCCGCTTCTGCAGGAGGTCCTGTGACAGGACGCCGGAGATGGACAGCACGAGCCCGGACGCGGTGGCCATGAAGGCCGCGAAGGCACCGGCGTCAACCAGGGCCCCGAGCAGCTGTCCGAAGGCGCCGGGGAAGACACGTTCGGGCAGCAGGAGCACGAGGGCGTCCGAGCCGCCATGGCGACCGAGGTCGAGCGAGTAGAAGCGCCCGAGTGCACCGATCACCGGCGGGAACAGGTAGAAGACGCTGATGAGCGAGATCGCGAGCAGCGTGGTGCGGCGGGCTGCCCGGCCGTCCCTGATGGCGTAGAAGCGCACGAGCACATGCGGCAGGCCCATGGTGCCCAGGAAGGTCGCAATGACGAGCGAGAGGTTCCCATAGAGGGGGAATTGCCGGCCGCCGAAGGTCGACAGGGGCTCGCTCCAGCGGGCGGGGGACAGGCGCGGGGAGTTCTGCTCGGTCCACGCCCACAGCATGAGCACGGTCGGAATGGCGATCGCGCCGACCTTGATCCAGTACTGGAAGCTCTGCACCAGGGAGATGGACCGTGTGCCGCCAGCTGCCACCGTGAGGCCCACGACGAGCGCGACGACGACGCCACCGGATGCCACCGGTGCTCCCGTCATCACATTGAGCGTGAGACCGGCCGCCTGCATCTGCGGCAACAGGTACAGCCAACCGATGATGACGACGAGGGCGCTCGAGAGCCGGCGCACGGTGCGCGACTCCATGCGGGTCTCCGCGAAGTCAGGCAGCGTGTACGCGCCGGATCGGCGCAGGGGTGCCGCGATGAACAGCAGCAGCACCAGGTACCCGGCGGTGAAGCCGACCGGGTACCAGAGCATGTCGATGCCGTAGAGCATGACCAGCCCCGCGATGCCGAGGAACGAGGCGGCGGACAGGTACTCACCACTCATGGCCGACGCGTTGGCGAAGGTGCTCATCGACCTGGCCGCCATGAAGAAGTCGGAGGTGCCGCGCGAGAAGCGCAATCCGTACAGGCCGATGCTGATACTCGTGGTGATGAGGGCCACGACGGTGATGATGGCGAAGGGGTTCATCACACGTCCTCGACGAGATCGATGAACTGCTGCTCGTACCACTCGGCCATGCGGATGTGCAGCCACCCCAAGGCGATGATGAATGGGAACACGGCGACGCCGATGGTCAGCCAGATGACGGGAATCGACCACACATGCGCGCTGCGGAACCAGTGCGAGCCCCAGTAGAGCAGCGGGACCACGGCCAGCACCGACAGGAAGGCCGATGTGATCGCCATGGAGAGCCGAAGTTGGCTGCGCCGAAGCGCAGACAGCAGCACCTCGCCACGGACCGTGTGTTCCCGAAGGTCACGTGGTGCGGAGGTGCGCGAGGGCCGGCGACGCGTGCTCGTGCGTGGATGCGTGACGACGACGCGCCGGGACTTGTCCATCGGTCCTATGGCTTGGGACGGGCAGCGGGGGCGGGAACGGTGTCGATGCGGCGCGGACGAGCGCTGCGGACAAGGCGGTCCCTGAGCTCGCGGGTGTGACGGCGTGAGACCTCGAGCAGGGCATCCCCGACGCGGACGGACATGCGGCCCGCGTCGACGCGAACCTCATCGATGGTGGCAAGCGACACCAACCAGCGGCGGTGGATCCGCACGAATCCCGCGTCCGCCCAGCGCTCCTCGAGCACGGCCAGGGGGATGCGCACGAGATGGCGCCCCTCGCGTGTGACCAGGCGCGCGTAGTCGCCGTGGGCCTCGACGTACCGGATGTCGCTGCGCTTGATGAAGCGGGTGACGCCCGCCAGTTCGACGGGGATGGTCTCGTCCTCGGTGCCGATGGACGCGGCATCTGCCAGGGGCTGGCGCTGCGACTTGGCTTCGAGCACGCGCGACACGGCTTCGTGCAGACGTTCCGGGCGATAGGGCTTCAACACGTAGTCGACCGCCCGCAGATCGAACGCGCTCACCGCGTGATCCTCGAACGCCGTGACGAACACGATGGCCGGAGCCTCCGTGAAGCGCTTGAGCACCTTGGCCAAATCCATGCCGTCGATGCCCGGCATGCGGATGTCCAGGAACACCGCATCGATCGGCTCGGTCTGCAGCACCTTGAGGGCCTCGGTGCCGTTCTGCGCAGTGCGCACCTCGCCGATGCGATCGTCCTGCTTCAGCACGTACGCCAATTCGGCGCGTGCAGGCGCCTCATCGTCGACGGCGAGAACCCTCAAGCCAGCCACGTAACTGTCCCTCTCGATCACATGCGCGCGGAAGTCGGCGCGGCGCTCCAGCGACGGGACAGGGCCCCCGCCCGTAGCTGCGCTGCGGCGTTGGCGCCGAGACTACGCCCGTTTCCGGCGGAATCCTCGTCACGCCCGCGCAAAAAGGCTAGACGAGGGCCTTGGGCTGGAACTTCGGCACGCGTACGGTGACTTTCGTACCGGCCCCGGGCGCGGTCTCGATGATGAGGCCGTACCCGTCCCCGTACACGGACCGCAGGCGCTCGTCGACGTTCGCGACCCCGATGGAATCGATCGTGGTGTCACCGGACAGGATGCGCCGGATGCGCTCCGGATCGGCGCCGACGCCGTCATCCTCGATGGTCACCCAGCAATCGGGTCCCATGTCCAGGGCGTCGATGGTGATGTGCCCCACGCCGGTCTTGTTCTCCAGGCCGTGCCGCACAGCGTTCTCGACCAAGGGCTGCAGGCAGAGGAAGGGCACCGTCACATTCAGGACCTCGGGCGCGATCCGCAACTCGACCTGCAGGCGATCGCCGAAGCGTGCGCGCTCGAGAATCAGGTAGCGGTCGATCGACGAGAGCTCCTCGGACAGCGTCGTGAACTGGCCGTGCGCGCGGAAGGAGTAGCGCGTGAAGTCGGCGAACTCGAGCAGCAGCTCGCGAGCATGCTCGGGA
Organism: Actinomycetes bacterium; assembly: GCA_021784375.1. Next base: position 15,020 of record JAJXSV010000017.1, read on the forward strand.
TCGGTGCGGACATAGGAGGCAATGGCGTTCAGCGCGTTGTAGATGAAGTGCGGCGAGATCTGGGCCCGCAGCGCCTTGACCTCCGCCTCCGCAAGCCTCGTCCGCGAGTCGTCGAGTTCGGCGAGTTCGAGTTGCCCGTTCGTCCAGCGCGAGATCTCGGACACGGTGCGCACCAGGGCCGCCGGTGCGCCGCGGTCGAAGGCGGCGATGGCGCCCAGCACCAGGTCGTCGATGACCAAGGGCGCGATGACCGCGTAGTGCAGTGGGCACTCGGCGTTCTCGCAGGCCACGCGTTCAGGGCCCACCACTTCCGCGCGGCCGCTGTTGATGACCCGCATCACCAGCCTGTGGGCACTGTCGGCGTGATGGCCGTACTCACCATCCCAGGCGAGCATGTGTGTGGTGTCATGGATGGACAGGGCCGTCGTGCCCGCGAGCTGACGGAGGTACTTTGCCGCCTTGGTGGCGGATTCCTCGTTGAGGCCCATGCGCAGCGCGGGGGCGGCCAGGCCAGCGGTGTGCAGCGTCGAGTAGGTGGCGCGCTCCGCGGAGCTGCCGAGGGCGGCCGAACCGAACCTCCATTGCCGGTAGGTCCACAGCGGTACCACGATCGCGGCAGCGATGATGATGATCAGTGCGGCGTTCTCCGTCACCCGGACAAGGTACTGGGTTGTGGTGGGATTCACGCATGTCACCCCAGGACGCCTTCGCCGAGGTCGCGGCGCTGCCGGAGGTCGCGGACGCAGCGGCCCGGGCGCGATCGACGCTCGATCCCCTGCTGCTCGATCGCCGCTTGCGCACCGCTGGCGCGGCACTGGCTGCCGAGACGGCACTCCGCAACGCGCACGCGTCCGCGACTCTGGAGGGGGCGGAGGTGCCCCTGGACGAACTGCGATCGGGCAGCCAGGGCTCGCCCCTGCTGCGCGTTGCCGCGGGCGTGCTCGGTGTGCAGACCGGTCTTCGTGCCTGGCAGAACCTGCCGCCGCGGCAGGCCTGGGCGGCGATGGCGGCAAGCGCCGGCCGCGAGTACCTGGCGGACGATCTTCGCGGCCGGCCCCGCACAGGGGACGAATCGCTGGAGGATCCCCTGCACCTGGCGTTGGCGCATGACCCCGATGACGTGACCATCCGCCTGGCCCTGCTCGCCGAGCTCCTGCAGCAGCCCACCCGGGCGCCCGGGCTGGTGGTCGCGGCCGTGGCACATGCGGAGTTGCTCGCCTTGCAACCCTTCGGGGCGGCCAACGGTGTCGTTGCCCGAGCCTTCGGGGACCTGCTGCTCGCCCAGCGCGGGGTTGATCCCGACTTCCTGTGCATGACCGATGTCGGTCTGGTGTCCTTGGGCCGAGCCGCCTATGTGCGTGCCATCCGGGCCTACGACACGGGCGACCCTGCGGGGGTTGCGGCCTGGTGCGTGCACCTGGCCACCGCCTTCGGGCGCGGTGCGCTGCTTGCACGCCAGACTCTCGACGCCCTCGCCTGAGCGCGATCGGGTTTCGCCGGAGGCGCAAGCGTCGCCCCAGGAGCACCGGCATCCACAGGGTCGCGCGGGCTAGTCCTATGCCCATGGGTCAAGTTGCAGCGGTTTCCGGCGCCGTCGGTGGTATCGGCACGAGCACGTTGGCGTATGCGTTGGCGTTGCAGCCGTCAGGCGCCGTCGCACTGATCGACGCCCAGCCGGACGGGGCTCCGCTCGACATCCTCGTCGGGTCCGAGGGGGTGACGGGTGCGCGCTGGAGCCAGGTTCGCGTGCAGTCGGACGCCATCGACGCCCTCACCATCCTGGACGCACTCCCGGAGCACGCGGGAATCCATGTGCTGTCGGCGGACCGCGCAGGCAGTGTCGATGCACGCGCCCTGCGCTACCTCGTCGCGGCGCTGCGGGACCACTGCGATCTCGTGGTGCTCGACATCCCCATGCGCGATGCCGGCCTTGAAGCCCTGCGACCCGACCTGCGGGTGACCATGCTGTCGCCGACGATCACGGCGCTCGGGTCGGCGATGACCGCCCCCGCGGGTGAGCTGCTCGTGGTGGTGGACACCGGCCACGCCGACTTCCCGGCCACCGCCGCGGCGGACTACCTGGGCCGGGAACTGGCCGGGGTCGTCCGCTGGCAGCGAGCCGTGACGATGGCCGCCGCGCAATGCGTCCCGCCACCGGCATCCGCGGATGTCATGCGGGTCGCTGCCGCGATCTGGGGGCGGTTGAGCGATGGCGTTTGAGATGCTCGAGTCGCTCCGTGCTGCCGTGGTGAGTCAGGCAGGCGACCGCGATCGCATTGACGAGGTCATTGCCAACAGTGGCGTCCTCGTCGACGACCTCACCTTCGGATCGCTCATCAGCGATGTGGGTCGCGAGGTGCGCGGGCTGGGGCCCCTCGAGCATTGGGCAGCCCAACCTGGGGTGACTGACATCCTCGTGAACGGAACCCGCGAGGTGTGGATCGACGACGCGGACGGACTGCATCGCGTCGACTTCGCATTTGCCGACGAGGCGGCAGTGCGCAGGCTGGCGACGCGCCTGGCGTCCTCGGCCGGTCGCAGGCTCGACGATGCCTCGCCCTGGGTTGATGCCAGACTGCCGAACGGCATGCGCCTGCACGCCGTGCTGCATCCGCTCGCACGCTTCGGGACCACCATCTCGCTGCGCCTGCCGGCCACGACCCCCTTCACGCTGGCTGACCTCGAGGCCCGGCGCATGTTCGATGCCCCCACCAGGCGCCGGCTGCTCAAGCTGGTGGCTGCAGGCGTCCCGTTGCTGCTCTCGGGTGGGACGCGCCCCGGCGAGACCACGCTGCTCGCGGCCCTGCTCGCCGCGGTTCCGGCACGCGAGCGGATCGTGGTGGCAGAGGATTCCGCCGAGCTGAACGTCGCCCATCCCCACGTCGTCTACCTCGAGGGCCGGCCACCCAAC
>JAJXSV010000254.1 GCA_021784375.1 Actinomycetes bacterium
CACCGCCTTCCACTCGGGATTGGTCATCCCACACTTCGATGACGAGCGCTACGACACCATCATGGAAGCTGGTATGACGTTCACGATTGAACCGATGTTGACGCTCGGCACCTACCAGTGGGACCAATGGGACGACAACTGGACGGTTGTCACCAAGGACAGGAAGCGCAGCGCGCAATTCGAACATACGATCGTCGTCACCGAGACCGGATCGGAGATCCTGACGCTGCCATGACCATCACACTCTGCATCGACATCGGTGGAAGCGGGCTCAAGGCGGCACTGTGCAGCGAAGACGGCTCCATGGTCAGCGAGCGCGTCAAGATCAAGACGCCCTACCCCTGCCCGCCACCGCGACTGGTGGAGAGCCTGCTCAAATTGGTCGCGCCGCTTGGTGAATACGACCGTGTATCCGTGGGCTTCCCGGGACTGGTGCGCAATGGCGTGGTCAGCAACATCCCCTCGCTCTCGCGCACTGCGTACGACGGCGAGACAGATCCGGAGCTGGTGGCGGCCTGGCACGGCTACGACCTGCAGCGTGCGCTGCAGGAGGTGTTCCCCAAGCCCTTGCGGTTGGCCAATGATGCCGACGTCCAGGGCGCTGCCGTGGTCGAGGGTCAGGGCTTCGAATTCGTCATGACGCTCGGCACCGGCATCGGCACCGCTGTGTTCCAGGACGGCGTGCTCCTACCGCACCTGGAGCTCTCGCACGCGCTCTTCCGGACCGACACCGATTTCGACGCCGCCATCGGCAACGTCGCCCGCAAGGCCATCGGCAATGAGCGTTGGACCGCGCGGGTGATCAAGGCCATCGAGATCTTCGACCAGTTCCTGTTCTTCGACCGTTGCTATATCGGCGGCGGCAATGCGGTTCGTCTGGCTGGGGTCGAACTGCCGCCGCGCTGTCGCATCGTGTCGAACACCGCCGGACTGCTCGGTGGAGTGCGGCTCTGGGATCACACCAGCTGAAGGCTCCCCTGCTTCCGCTCCACAAATCCCGGTGCGCCCAGCCCACCGTGGCTACACTGCCCGCATGACCCGCTGGCTCTCGCACGAGGAACAGGTGCACTGGCGTTCCTGGCTGACCGCCATGACGCTCGTCCCCGAGGCCCTGGGCCGCGAGCTGCAGGAGTCGCACGGGCTCACGCTGGCCGACTACGACATCCTGGTGCGGCTTTCGGAATCGGAATCCCATTCCCTGCGTATGAGCGAACTCGCGCACAAGACACTCGTCTCCCGCTCGCGGCTCACCCATCAGGTGGATCGCATGGAACGCGCGGGCCTGGTCACGCGCCAGGTCTGTGAGGACGACGGACGCGGCTTGCTCGCCGTCATGACGGACAAGGGTTGGCAGCTGCTGCAGTTGGCGGCGCAAGATCACGTGGAGTCGGTGCGTCAGCACATGGTCGACGTGCTGACGCCGGAGGAGTTCAAGGCGCTGGGCGAAGCCTCAGTCAAGCTGGTGACGGCCCTCGGCGCCACTGTCGAGATCCCCAATCCGTGACGCCGCGGCTGCCCTTCAGCATCCAGCACCGGCTCACGACCCGTGACGGCGCTGCCACGCTGGGCCGCGCCGGCATCATCCACACGCCGCACGGCGACATCGCCACTCCCGCCTTCATCCCCGTCGGCACCAAGGCCACCGTGAAATCCGTACTGCCGGAGGCCATGGCTGACATCGGTGCCAATGCCATCCTCGCCAATGCCTACCACCTCTATCTGCAACCGGGGCCGGAGATCGTGGACGAGGCCGGTGGACTGTCGCAGTTCATGAACTGGCCCGGCCCCACCTTCACCGACAGCGGCGGCTTCCAGGTGCTCTCGCTGGGCGTGGGCTTCAAGAAGATCCTGGCCATGGACGTCAAGGGCAAGGAGGATGACGACGTCATCGCGGCCGGCAAGGATCGGCTCGCGCACGTCGACGACGACGGTGTCACCTTCAAGTCGCACATCGACGGCGCGATGCACCGCTTCACACCGGAAACGTCGATGCAGGTGCAGCACCAGATCGGCGCCGACATCATGTTCGCGTTCGACGAGTGCACGACCCTGATGAACACTCGCCACTACCAGGAACGTTCGCTGGAACGGACCTTGGCCTGGGCTCGGCGTTGCGTGGCGGAACATGAACGGCTCACAAGTGCGCGCGCCGGCAAGCCCTACCAGGGGTTGTTCGGCGTGGTGCAGGGCGCCCAATACGAAGACCTGCGCCGTAAGGCCGCCCGCGACCTGGCCTCACTCCCCTTCGACGGCTTCGGCATCGGAGGCGCGCTGGAGAAGCAGCAACTCGGCACTATCTGCGGCTGGGTGACGGAGGAGTTGCCGGAGGAGAAGCCGCGGCACCTGCTGGGCATCGGCGAGCCCGAGGATTTCTTCACCGCCATCGAGCACGGCATCGACACCTTCGACTGCGTGAGTCCGTCACGCGTAGCTCGCAACAGCGCGGTGTACACGCGCAAGGGCCGCTTCAACCTGATGGCGGCCGGCCACCGTCGCTCCTTCATCCCCATCGAGGACGGCTGCAGCTGTTACACCTGCACCCACTACACGCGTGCCTACCTGCACCATCTGTTCCGCGGCAAGGAGATGTTGTCGGCCACGCTAGCCACCATTCACAACCAGCACTTCATCGTGGGCCTGGTGGCAAGCATCCGCGCTTCGATCATCGATGGCAGTTACTGGGATTTCCGCGATGCGTTCCTCGGCAGTTACGTGCGTCCCGGCGCAGCATCGGCCACGGCTGCAACTTCTGCCATCTGACTGCGCACGGCGGAGCACGCAGCACCCACCCTTGCTGAGGCGCAGCGGGGAGTGTGCGTATCGGGTGGCTGAGCGATTCCCCCGATTCACACAGTGATCTCACGCCGCATTGCCGGCGAACTCGTGTGCGCTCCTTGTTTCGGCCGCGCCTGCAGAGACCTACCGTGAATACGAACGTCATACCAATTCGCGTTCTGTGATTGGAGGATCGTCATGAATTCCAGATTCCGAAGCCGGACCACACTCCTAGGTGCTGTGGGTGGCCTTCTTGTTGCATCGCTCGTGAGCGTGATCGGTGCTCCACCAGCGAGCGCCGCCCTGTCATTGCAGTTGCGTGTGGGCGCGGGTACGCCTAGCGCCGCTGTGTCTGAAACGGCCACGGTCGGCTCACCGATCGAGACCATCACTGCAGTGAGCACCGGCGAGACCGTCACGGCCTACACGCTCAGCGGCAGCCTGCCGACCGGCGTGCGCTTTGAAACCACCACTGGCACCGTGAGCGGAACGCCGACGGTGGTGCAGGGCGCCGTCACCGACACCATCACGGCCATCGGTGAGACGAGCACGGCGAGCGCCACCTTCACGTTGACGGTGCAACAACGCGCGCCCAGCATCCTCTTGCGTCTGGGAGCCAGTGGCACCCCGAGTTCAGCAGCAGCCGACACCGTCTATCTCGGCACACCCATACAGACTGTGACCCCGGTGAATTCCGGTGGACCGGTTGATTCCTACGCGCTCACGGGCAGCCTGCCCTCGGGGGTGAGTTTCGACACCGCCACCGGCGTCATCAGCGGCACCGCGTTGAGCTTGGAGTCGGCAACGACAGACACCATTACCGCGATCGGAGCGGGCGGTACGAGCACGGCGCTGTACACACTGACGGTGATCCCGGTTCCGCCACAGCCCCCCGTGTACACCATCACCTTCGGCACCACGGGCAACGGCTCCGGCACGGTTGCGCCCACCACCGCCACGGTGGTCTACAGCACGGCAGTGACGGTATCCGCCATGCCTGCGAAAGGTTCGCACTTCGCAGGCTGGACGGGCAACTGCGGTGGCACTGCAAATCCCTTGGCAGTCGTCGTGACGGCCGCCATGTCGTGCAGCGCGATCTTCACGCTCGACAGTTTCCCGGTCACAGTTGCTGCCGGCACCGGCGGCACGGTGAGCCCAGCTGGGACTCGCAGCGTCAATTACGGCGAGAACCTGACACTGACGGCAACGGCGGCATCCGGCTACAGCTTCAGTGGCTGGACCGGCACCTGCTCAGGCACCACCAACCCGCTCACCTTGAAGGTGACTGCG
>JAJXSV010000255.1 GCA_021784375.1 Actinomycetes bacterium
TCTTCGTACCAACTGGAAGGCGGTGCGATCCTGGGTGATCGCGGCCGCTGCATCTGGGACGATTTCGCAGCCCAGCCCGGCGCCATCGCCGACGGCACCACGCATCCGCGCGGTATCGAGCACATCTGCCATCTCGACGAGGACCTCGATCTGGTGGCCGAACTCGGCGTGGATTCCTACCGCTTCTCCATTTCCTGGCCGCGAGTGCAGCCGGGCGGTACGGGTGCCTTCAGCAGTGTCGGCATCGGCTTCTACGAGCGTCTGGTCGATGGCCTGCTGGCTCGTGGCATCGCGCCGAATGCGACGCTGTATCACTGGGATCTCCCGGCCGAATTGCAGGCCAGCGGCGGTTGGGCCAGCCCAGGCACCGTCGATGCCTTTGCGCTGTATGCCGGGCACATTTCCGGAATTCTCGGTGACCGGGTGAAGCAGTGGGCCACGCTCAACGAACCGTGGTGCGTCATCTATCTGGGCCACCTGACCGGTCATCACGCGCCCGGCATCAAGGACCTGCCGACGACGGTGCAGGTCGCTCACCACTTGGTGCGTGCACATGCACTCGCCTCCACCGCGGTGCGCAGCAGTGTTCCTGACGCGCGCATCGGCGTCGTGCTGAACCTTGCCGACCAGGTGTTCACGGGCGAGGAGAGTGCGGGAGTCGCAGAAGAACTGCGACTCGTCGACGCCATGCAGAATCGTTGGTGGCTGGAGGGCATGCTGCACGGCCGCTACCCGCAGGATCTGGTCGAGCACTTTGCGAAACTCACGGGCCTGGCGATCGATGAGCGGGAAATCCCCGATGTTTCGCAGGGTCGCGATTGGGTGGGACTCAACTACTACAACGCGAATGTCCTGACGCCCGGATCCGGTGGTATCGAGGTGTTCCCGGGCATCACTCAGCTGGTGGGGGCAGCCTTCGGGGACGAGCGCACCGATATCGGCTGGCCATGGACACCTGATGGCATGGCAGTGCTGCTGCGACGTCTCGGTGCCGAATTGCCGGGGCTGCCGATCTTCGTCACCGAAAACGGTGCCTCCTACAACCAGGCGCCCGACGCCGAGGGCCGTGTGCAGGATCCCAAGCGCGATCAGTACCTCGCGGAATACATCTCACGTGCGGTTGACGCCTGCCGCTCTGGAGTCAATCTGCGCGGCTATTACCTGTGGTCGATGTTCGACAATTTCGAATGGGCCTTCGGGAACGCCCAACGCTTCGGCATCACCTGGGTCGATTACGACACCTGGGAACGTAGGCCCAAGGACTCCTGGTTCGCGTATCAGCACCTGATGGAACGGTCCCGCAACCTATGATTTCGGATATGACGCGGAGTTCGGTGCCCACCTTGGAGGACGTCGCCAAGCGGGCCCGGGTATCGCGCGCCACGGTGTCGCGTGCGATCAATACGCCGGATCTGGTGTCCAAGCCCGTGCTCAAGCGAACGCGCGCAGCCATCGCTGAGCTTCGGTACGTACCGAATCGTGCGGCGCGAGCCCTCACCGGCACCAAGACCGACATGGTCGGCCTCATGTTCTTCGAAGACTTCCGTTCCTTGTACGAGAACCCCTTCTGGGGCGAGCTCATCAACGATCTCTACATCGAGTTCGCCAAATCATCACTGAACTGCTGGTTCATCGCCCGTCCCAGTACCGAGTTCCGCACACAGCAGAGCGATGAGGGCTTCTCCTCCTACGCGGTGGAGAACTACCTGCTCAGCGGCTACGTCGACGGCCTCATCTTCCTTGGTCAAGGGCATCGTGGTGAGTTGGAGGCAACGCTGGGCGCCGAGCACGTCCCGATTGTCATGTTCGGTCGGCCGCAGGTGGAGAATCCCACGATCTCCTATGTCGCTCCGGATAACGTCGGTGGAGCCCGCTTGGCCGTGGAATACCTGGCCTGCAAGAAGCAACGTAAGCACATTGCCACGATCACGGGTCTCAGTAGCACGCTGGTCGCGGCCGACCGCCTGGAGGGCTACAAGCTGGGGCTCAAGGCCTGTGGGCGCCGTTTCAGCAAGGCCCTGGTCGCCGAGGGTGACTTCTCGAGGGCCGGCGGCGCACGGGCCATGAACGTGTTGCTCGATCGCGGGCTGCCGATCGATGCCGTCTTCGTGGCCAACGACCTGATGGCGGCCGGCGCCCTCGATGCGATCCAGGCGCGGGGCCTGCGAGTGCCGCAGGACATAGCAGTGATGGGGTTCGACAACAGTCCGCTGGCGGAGACCACGAGCCCGAAGCTCACGAGCATCAACCAGCCCTTCGACCAGATGGCGCACGAGTTGGTGGCCGGTATCGAGCGCGCTATCAAGGGCGAGGTCCACCAGTCGGTGGTCTTCGGCGTTGATGTCATGGAGCGCGAATCCGCGTAGGGCACTGCCTACGTAACAACTCACATATCAGCGGCACGGGAATGTGTCGCTTGCGGAACCCCTGATGCGGCAAACGGAGACAACGTTGAAGCGATTCTTTGGCATTGCGGTGCTCGTCATCGCCATCACTGCGGCGTGGACGCTGAGCCATGCGAGCAGCAATGCAGCCACCCATTACGTATGGACTCAGGAATTCAATGAGCCAAGGGGCAGTAAGCCTGATCCCAAGTTCTGGACCTTCGAAATCGGTGACGGCAGTGATCGGCAGTTGGCCGGCTGGGGCAACAATGAGCTCGAGTACTACACCGACAGCAATGCGGCGACTGATGGTGAGGGTCACCTGCTCATCCAGGCCATCAAGCAGCCGAGTTCATCAACGCTCCAGTGCTACTACGGACCCTGCCAGTACACCTCGAGTCGGCTCACCACCAAGGGCCGCATCAACTTCCAGTACGGCAAGATCGAAGTGCGTATGAAGATGCCCGCGGGCACGGGAACCTGGCCGGCCTTCTGGGCCCTGGGCAGCAACATCGATACCGCCACCTGGCCGTATTCGGGTGAGATCGACATTGCCGAAGGCCTGGGCCGTACACCGCTGACGGTGTACGGCACCATCCATGGACCCGAGTACAACGGTTCCGGTGGGCTGGTACAGACCGTCGATGCGTCAGAGCCGTTGTCGTCGGCCTTCCACACCTACGGATTGGAGTGGACGCCGGGGGAGTTGCGATGGACCTTCGACGGCCGCGTCTACCACAAGGAATCCAAGGCCCGCTTCTTCGGTCGCACCTGGGTGTTCGATCATCCCTTTTTCCTGATGCTCAATCTGGCGGTTGGTGGAGGATTCGGCGGTGCGCCGGGGCCGGACCTGTCGTCACCGGCGACCTTCTCCATCGACTGGATCCGCATCTCCAAGTTGAACGGCAAAGGCGCGGTCTTCAAGGCCCGGTGACAGCTCTTGCTGCACGCCGCTCATGGGGCCGGCCCGCAGGCTCGGCCTGTCTCGATGCTTCAGTCATGCCGATGCGCGACGAGCCACAGCGTCGCGAAGATCAGCACTGCGGTGCAGCCGAGAAGCCATAGCCGCGTGATGGCGTCAATGACGGATTCGGTTGGTGCAAGAGGTTGGAAGGCCAGCGCGTAGAGGCCAGCATGATTCGGCACCGCCGCAACCACCAACGCGCGGCGAAGGCCCGTCGCGTCCTGCCACGTCACACCGTGCACGGTGCTCGGGCCCGTACTGGTAAGGACGCCGAACGGTGGCAGGGCGCCGGACCAATCGGGCTTGCTGGCGACGATTCGGCCGTCCTGTACCAGCAGCGCAGTGACGCCGGTCGGTGGATTCAATTGCGCCACCGCGCTCGAGGGATCGACGGCAGCGGCGCCCGCGAGTGCCTGCGCAAGCAGTTGAGGCTGCACGTTGGCGCCCAAGCGCAAGGACTGCTGGACCATGCCATAACTCAGCGTAAGCACACCCAGCATCGCCACCGCCACGGCGAGAGGCGTCATGTGTGTGCGTGCGAAACGGAGCACAACTCGAGTGTAGGACACGGAACCGCGGCGTCCCCGAGCGGTTTTCGTGGGCGCTGACACCGACAGGGGCCGCGGGGCATTGACGACGAGCGCATACTGGTCCTATGCGCCGAGCCCTTCTCGTGCCATTGCTTGTCTCTGCGCTCGTGCTGCCCAC
>JAJXSV010000018.1 GCA_021784375.1 Actinomycetes bacterium
GCCGCAGGCACGTACCTGGTGAACACCATGGCCTGTGTGCTGTTCCAGGTGCGGATGAGTCGCGGCGCGGAGGACACGCGCACGGCTTCGGGCATGCAGCGCAGCGGTGGCGCGTGGCTGGCACTCGGCATGCTCGTCTATGCGTCCGCGGTGGCATTCCGTCCACCCTGGGCGGCGGCCTTGGTCATGCTCGTGGCTGCCGCGATCCACGTGCTCGGCGAGCTCAAGCAATCAGGGGGATCGTTCGGCATCGGCTTCAACCTGCCCGCGGAACACCTGCAGGGCCAGTACCAGGCCGTCTGGAGCTTGAGCCTGAACATCGGTGCCATCATCGGCCCGACCTGGTTGATGTTCCTCGCCTTCCACCTCGGCGTGCTCGGCTGGGTGGTCATGGCCGCGCAGTTCTCCGTGGCCGGGTTGGTGACGCCGTTCCTCGTGGACCGCGCCCTGGCTGACCCGAGACGGAAGCTGGCAGTGTGATGGCGGGTTCCCCTCCTGCTGGCGAACCGGCCCCCGCGTCAGGCGAACTGCCTGCCTCGGCCGCCGAGACCGTTGCCCTGCAACCGCTCTCCTTCTACCTGCATGTGCCGTACTGCGCCACGCGCTGCGGCTACTGCGACTTCAACACGTACACCGCGGAAGAACTGGGCGATTCGGCTTCCCGCGCGACCTGGGCTGATACCGCGGTGCGCGAGATCGAGTTCGCAGGACGGGTGCTTGGCGACGCGGCTCCGCCGGTGCAGTCGGTGTTCATCGGCGGCGGGACCCCGACCCTGTTGGCGAGTTCCGATCTCGCGCGGGCCGTGGATGCGGTGCGCGATCGTTTCGGCTTCACCGCGGACGTGGAGATCACCACGGAGGCCAACCCCGATTCCGTCACCCGGCGCTCGCTGGAAGCACTGCGCGCCGCCGGCTTCAACCGCATGTCCTTCGGGTTGCAGAGCACATCCGAGCGCGTGCTCGCGGCGCTGGAGCGCACGCATCGTCCGGGCCGGTCCGCCGAGGCTGTGCGGGAGGCCCAGGCGGCTGGCTTCGACAACATCAACGTCGACGTCATCTTCGGCACGCCTGGGGAGTCGGACAGCGACCTCCGGCGCACCCTCGATGACGTCATCGGCCTGGGCGTCCAACATGTTTCGGCGTATGCCCTGATCGTCGAGGAGGGCACCAGGCTGGCCCGGCGCATCGCACGCGGTGAGACGCCGGCGCCCGATGACGATGTGCAGGCGGACCGCTACGAGATGGTGGACGCCATGCTCGCCGCGGCCGGCTACCAGTGGTACGAGGTCTCGAACTGGGCCCGGGACGGACGTGCCTGTCGGCACAACCTCGCCTACTGGGAGGGCGCGAACTGGTGGGGCGTGGGGCCAGGCGCCCATTCGCACGTCGGTGGCACCCGCTGGTGGAACGAGCGCCACCCCGCGGCGTGGACGCGCGCCCTCGCGGAGGGTCGCTCGCCCGCCCAGGCGCGGGAGATCGTGAGTGCGGACGATCGTGTGGTCGAGCGCATCATGCTCATGACCCGCATCCGTCGCGGTCTCTCGGTGTGGGAATTGGATCAGCCCGCCCTCGACCAGTTGTCACGACTGGTGGAGAACGGGCTGATCGCGGATCCGCGAAGTCACGGCGATCGAGTGGTGCTCACGTTGCGAGGTCGCCTGCTTGCGGACGTCGTGGTGCGGGCGTTGCTGCCCTGATGGTCACGCCCGCTCGGGGAGCGAGCGCAGGAAGGGGATGAAGCGCGGATAGGGCAGCCAGTGGCCCTGCGAGGCACGCACGCTCGCCACGATCGGCATCACCAGGTAGGCGAGTCCGAGTGGGGCCCACAGCAGCAGGAATCCCTCCGAGACCGCGGTCGCCGCGCCTGCGGCGAACAGGCCCACGAGCATGTTGAGCTGGAAGTTGATGGCCTGTCGGGCGTGCTGGTGCACGAACTCGCTGCGCGGGCCGAAGACCATGTTCACGAACACCGCGGCGAGTGGGGTGAGGATGAGGGTGAGGAGGTGCACGGCCACCGCCCAGCCCCGATCGGCGTCCTGCGACCGGGTGGGGGAGCTCGTCGTGGTGCTGGCCGAATCGATGCGCACGGTGCTCATGGGGTTCCTTTCGTTGCCTGTGACGCGCAGCATGGCTGCCGTCACCTGTGCACAACCGGATATCCACAACGGTTACCATTGGCACTCGGGGGCCGAGAGTGCCAAGGCGTCATTGACATCGAGGAGGTGCCGTGCTGGACGACCGCAAGCTCGCCGTGCTGCGCGCCATCGTCGAGGACTACGTCTCCACGCATGAACCCGTCGGCTCGAAGTCGCTCGTCGAGCGACATCAACTGGGAGTGTCGGCAGCGACCATCCGCAACGAGATGGCGGCCCTGGAGGATGAGGGCTACATCGCCCAGCCGCACACCAGCGCAGGACGCATCCCCACCGACCTGGGCTACCGACTCTTCGTCGATCGGCTGAATGAACTCAAGCCGATGTCCGGCGCGGAGAACCGCGCCATCGCCGAGTTCCTCGGTCATGCCATCGACCTCGATGACGTCATGCTCCGCACCACCCGCCTCCTCGCACAGCTCACACGCCAGGTCGCGATCGTGCAGTACCCGAGCCTGCAGCGATCGCTCGTGCGCCACATCGAACTGGTGCCGGTGAGCGGGCGCCGGGTCATGGTCGTCGTGATCGCCGACACCGGCCGGGTGGAGCAGCGCATCGCCGAGGTGCCACTCGACCTCGAGCCAGCACTGGTGGAGTTGCTGCGTTCGCGCCTCAATGCGGCCATCGCCGGCAAGCCCTTCGTGGAGGTGGCGGACGTCGTCGCGACCATCGTCGAGGAGACCGAGTACGTCAATCGCCCCGCGGTCGCGGCCATCGTCGCCTGCCTGCTCGAATCCGTGGTGGAGCGCCCTGACGATCGTATGGTCGTCGCCGGTGCTGCCAACCTGGCGCGCTACGGAAGCCAGTTCGAGACCTCGGTGGCACCGTTGCTGGCCGCCATCGAAGAGCACGTGGTGCTGTTGCGCCTCCTCGGCGAGGCCTCCAGCACCAACGACGTCCTGGTGCGCATCGGGGCCGAGAACCCCGCCTTGCCGACGTCTTCCGTGATCTCCACCGGGTACGGGATGGGCCCGGTCGCAGTCGCCCAGCTCGGTGTGCTGGGGCCCACGCACATGGACTACTCGGGCACGATGCGCGCGGTGCATGCCGTCGCGAGCTACATCGGCCGCTTACTCACGGAGGGCTGATGGCCGACTACTACGGGCTGCTCGGCGTCAGCAAGGATGCGGGCGCCGACGAGATCAAGAGGGCGTATCGCAAGCTCGCGCGTGAGTTGCATCCGGACGTCAACCCGGACCCGGCGACCCAGGAGAAGTTCAAGGAGGTCACGGCCGCGTACGAGGTGCTGTCCGACCCCGACAAGCGCCAGATGTACGACATGGGCGGCGATCCCAGCCAGCCCGGTGGTTTCGGGGCGCAGGGATTCGGCTTCGGTGACTTCATGGACGCCTTCTTCGGCGGCCAGTCACGGGGTCCGCGGCCCCGCATGCGCCGCGGTCAGGACGCCCTCATCCGCATCGAGATCGACCTGGTGGATGCGGTCGACGGCGCCGTCCGCGACATCACGATCGACACGGCGGTCGTGTGCACGGTGTGCAGCGGTCGAGGCACCGCCGAGGGCACGAACGTGCAGGAGTGCTCCATGTGCCACGGACGCGGCGAGGTCCAGTCCGTGCAGCGATCCTTCCTCGGTCAGGTCATGACCTCGCGCCCCTGCCCCCAGTGCGGCGGATTCGGGAACACCATCCCCCATCCCTGTGCGGAGTGCTCGGGCGATGGACGGGTGCGCACGCGCCGCACCATCAGCGTGAAGATCCCCGCCGGCGTCGAGACAGGAACGCGCATCCAGCTGAGCAGCCAGGGCGAGGTCGGTCCCGGCGGAGGCCAGGCCGGCGACCTCTTCGTGGAGATCATCGAGCGTGAGCACCCGATCTTCGAGCGGCATGGTGACGACCTGCACTGCACGCTCGCCCTCCCCATGACCGCTGCCGCATTGGGCGCCACCATCCCCTTCAGCACCCTGCACGGCGACCTCTCCCTTGACATCGCGGCCGGCACGCAGGGCGGCTCGGTGATCACGCGGCGCGGCGAGGGCGTGCCACACCTGCGCGGGCACGGGGCCGGAGACCTGCACATCCACCTGGATGTCAAGACGCCCACCAAGCTCGACGACGCCCAGGCCGCCTTGCTCAAGCAGCTGGCTGAGTTGCGCGATGAGGTGAAGCCCGAGCCGACGTTCACTGCAGGTGCCGGTGGCTTCCTCGGACGCCTGCGCGACGCCTTCGGCGGCGGCCGATGAGTGCATCGATGTTCCACGTCGAGCCTTCGACGTTGGCACGCTTGGGCGCGGGCGAGTTCTTCACGCTCACCGGCGACGAAGGCTTCCACGCTGCCACCGTGCAGCGGCTGGAGGTCGGCGAACAGGTCATGCTCGCCGATGGCCTGGGGCGGTTGGCGCACGGGGATGTCGTGGAGGTGACGGCGAAGGACCATCTCGTGATCCGCATCGTCGCCATCACGGAGGCGCCGCAGCCGAGCCCGCGGCTGATCGTGGTGCAGGCGATCCCCAAGGGGGATCGCGCGGAACTGGCCGTCGAGATGCTCACCGAGGTGGGTGTCGACGTCATCGTGCCCTGGGCGGCTTCGCGCTGCGTGGCGGTGTGGCGGGGCGAGAAGGTCGAACGCGGCGTGGAGAAGTGGAAGGCCACGGCCCGGGAATCCGCCAAGCAGGCCCGTCGTCCGCGCACTCCGCAGATGAGCGCACTCGCCTCCACCGATGACGTGGTCCGTCTCATCCGCAACACCTCGCCCTGCTGGGTGCTGCACGAGGACGGCGACGCGCGCCTGTCCAGCGTGGCCGTGCCACCCTCGGGCGACATCGTCCTGGTCGTCGGGCCCGAGGGCGGCGTGTCGCCGCAGGAGCTCGAAGCCTTCGCCGCCGCCGGGGCGGACGTCGTACGGCTCGGTCCGTCCGTCCTGCGCACGTCAACGGCCGGCGCTGTGGCGGCGGGAATCGTGCTCTCACGCACGACGCGCTGGGCATGAGCGGATAGCCTGTCATCGTGGCATGCGTCTTCTGCAGCATCGCGTCCGGTGGGATCCCGGCGTCGATCGTCTACGAGGATGACGGCGTCGTCGCCTTCAACGACATCGACCCCAAGGCGCCGGTGCACATCATCGTGATCCCGCGCGCCCACCACGCAGACATCGACGCGCTCACCCGGGCCGATCCGCTGCTCGCCGGCGCCATGCTGCGGGTGGCTGCGAACCTCGGAGCAGCCCATCTGGGCGGCTTCCGGCTGGTGATGAACACCGGCCCCGACGGCGGTCAGTCCGTCGACCATGTGCACGCACACGTGCTGGCCGGGCGCGGGCTCGGCTGGCCACCCGGATAAGGACTGCGCTTGAGCGACTCACCAGTTGTGGCACCGCTCTCCACGGCCACGATCATCATCCCCGCCTCGGTGCAGATGACGACACTCCTCGGCCCCGCCGATGAGATCGTCCGCACCGTCGAAGCGCTGGTGCCCGCCGTCGACATCCATGTCCGCGGCAATCAGATCACCCTCCAGGGGCCGGCGTCCGACGTGGGCCTGGTCGATCAGCTCTTCGCGGAGCTGCTCATCGTCCTGCGCACCGGTCAGGGACTCAGTGTGGATTCCGTGGAACGCGCATTCCACATGCTCCACGGGGCGGAGGCCGTGAGCCCGGCAGAGGTGCTCACCGCGAACATCCTGAGCAATCGTGGCAAGACCATCCGGCCCAAGACCCTGAACCAGAAGCGCTACGTCGATGCCATCGACGAGCACACCATCGTCTTCGGCATCGGACCCGCGGGTACGGGGAAGACCTACCTGGCGGTAGCCAAGGCGGTGCAGGCATTGCAGTCGAAGCAGATCAACCGCATCGTGCTCACCCGGCCCGCTGTGGAGGCCGGGGAGCGGCTCGGCTTCCTGCCCGGGACCCTGTCCGAGAAGATCGATCCCTACCTGCGCCCGCTGTACGACGCCCTGCACGACATGATCGAGCCGGACAAGATCCCTCGCCTCATGACGAGCGGCGTGATCGAGGTGGCCCCCCTCGCCTACATGCGCGGTCGCACCCTGAATGATGCGTTCATCATCCTCGACGAGGCGCAGAACACGACGCCCGAGCAGATGAAGATGTTCCTCACGCGCCTGGGCTTCAACTCCACCATGGTGGTCACGGGCGATGTGACGCAGGTGGATCTGCCCGGGGGTGTTCGCAGTGGTCTGCAGATCGTCCAGGAGATCCTGACCGGCGTCGATGACATCGCCTTCTGCCGCCTCTACTCGCAGGATGTGGTGCGCCACCGGCTGGTCGGACGCATCGTCGATGCCTATGGGCGTTGGGACTCGCAGCACCAGCCCCACGATTCCGCAGGAGTGCGAGACCAACGAAACCGGGAGCGTCGATGATCCCCAGCGAAGACATAGACATCGAGAACGAGACGAAGTACGACATCGATGTGCTGCGCACCTACCAGCAGGTGCGCTTCATGTTCGACAGGTTGCGGTTGCACCCGGATACCGGTCTTTCCATCCTCTTCGTGGACGAGGAGCGCATGTCGCAACTGCACGTCGAATGGATGGATGAACCGGGTCCGACCGATGTGCTGTCGTTCCCGATGGATGAGCTCGAGTTGCCCGAGGACGGCGAGGACGCGATGCCTGGCCTGCTCGGTGACATCGCACTCTGCCCGGCGTTCGCCGAGCGGCAGGCGAAGGAGAACGGGCAGACGCTGGAGGAGGAGCTGGCACTGCTGCTCACCCATGGCATCCTGCACTGCCTGGGCTACGACCATGCCGAGCCCGACGAGCACGCACTGATGTTCGGCCTGCAGACCAAGCTCCTCGGAGCCTGGTGGGCCCGCGATGAGTGACTGGGCCGTCTACCTGCTCGCAGTCCTGTTGCTGTTCGTGGGTGGGACCCTGGTGGCGTTCGAGACCGCGCTGGGTCGGATCTCGACATCGCGTATCGACGAGCTCTTCGCAGGCGAGCGGCGACAGCGCATGCAGGGGGTGGTCGACGACCGCGCGCGCTTCGTGACGGTGCTGCTGTTCGTGCGGCAGGCCTGCGCCGCGCTCGCCATCGTGCTGGTCGGCAACGAATTCGCGCGGGAGTGGGGCGTCCTCGACTGGCGCGCGGTCTTCGGCGCCAGCGGACTCATGCTCCTCGGCACCTTCATCGTGCTCGGCGTCGCGCCGCGCACCCTCGGTCGCCAGCACGTCGATGCATTCACGCGCGTGGGCGCGCCGGTGGCACTTGCACTGGCGGCGCTGCTCGGACCGGTGACCCGCGTGCTCATCACGCTGGGGAACGCGGTGACACCCGGACGAGGCTTCCGCGAGGGGCCCTTCGCGACCGCCGCGGAACTTCGCGAACTGGTGGATGTGGCCGAGGCCTCGCAGGTGATCGAGGACGAGGAACGACGGATGATCCACAGCGTCTTCGAGCTCGGCGAGACCATCGCCCGTGAGGTGATGGTGCCGCGCACGGAGATGGTGTTCATCGAACGCAGCAAGACGTTGCGCCAGGCCATGTCGCTCGGGCTCAGGAGCGGGTACTCGCGCATCCCGGTGGTGGGAGAGGACGCCGACGACGTCCTGGGCATCGTCTACCTGAAGGACATCACGCGTCGCGTCTACGAGCACCGCGAGGCGGAGTCGCAGGAACGCGTCGAGAGCCTCATGCGCCCCGCCGTGTTCGTCCCCGACTCGAAGCGGGCTGACGACCTCCTGCGCGACATGCAGGCCGCCCGCACGCACCTGGCGGTGGTCGTCGACGAGTACGGCGGAACAGCGGGGATCGTCACCATCGAGGACATCCTCGAGGAGATCGTGGGTGAGATCGCCGACGAGTACGACACCGCCGCCCCCGAAGTCGAGGAACTCGCGAACGGGTCGTACCGGGTCAGTTCACGCCTGCACATCGACGACCTCGCCGAACTGCTGTCCATCGCAATCGATGGTGCCGAGGAAGGCGTCGAGACGGTGGCGGGCCTGCTCGGCAAGCGCATCGGGCGCGTGCCCATCCCCGGTTCCGAGTTGACGATCGGGGGTTGGCACCTGCTCGCCGAGTCCGTCGCCGGCCGGCGCAACCGGGTCGGATCGGTGCTGGTGACGCGCGTCGACGGCGAGTCCGCCGCCGAGGCGCAGGAGTGAGCCCGCATCGCGGGCGCGCAGCGCTGGTCGTCATCGGCTCCGGCTTCCTGTTCGGCACCACGGGCACCTCGGTGGTGCTGGCGCGGACGGGTGCGTCTTCGCTGGCGGTCGCGGCGCTCCGCATGCTCGTGGGATCGATCGGCCTGCTCGCGGTAGCCCGCTACCAGCGCGAGTGGCACCACCTCATCCAGCTGTGGCGCATGCGCATGACCTGGTTCATGGGCCTCGGCGTCGCGGGGTACATGGTGACCTTCTTCGCAGCGGTGCAGACCGGCGGCGTGGCCATCGCGTCCCTGGTGTCGATCTCGCTGTCGCCCATGTTCACCTCGTTGTTCGCGCGGGCATACGGCGCCCCCTGGCCCGGAAGGACCTGGCTCGCCTCAACGGTGCTGGCCGTCCTCGGCGTCGCCCTCCTCGGGGCGCCCTCGGGCAGCTCCGCCTCCTCGCATCGCCTGCTGGGCGCCCTCCTCGCGGCGGCTGCCAGCGCGGCATACGGCACCTACACGGTGTTCGGCGCGCAACTCGTGGCCCGCGACCACCACGCGACCGACGCGCTCGCGGCCTCATTCGCCATTGGCGCGGTCATCCTGCTGCCGCTGCTGCTCACCAGCGGTGGGCAACTGCTCAACTGGCGCGGCCTGGCCCTGGGACTGTGGCTGGGGCTGGCGGCAACCACCTTGTCGTACGTGATGTTCGGATACGGAATCACCCACCTGGCGCCCGGAATCGTGGCGACCCTCGTCCTCAGCGAACCCGTGGTGGCGACGCTGCTCGGGGTGGGCGTGCTCGGTGAGGACATGCCCGCGCGCGGCTGGGCAGGCTGCGCACTGATCGCGACCGGCCTCATGCTCGTCGCGCGCAACGAGACCAAGGGAGCAACCGTTGTTTAGAGCCGGATTCGCCTGCATCGTGGGCCGCCCCAACGCGGGGAAGTCGACGCTCACCAACGCGCTCGTCGGGCGCAAGGTGGCCATCACCTCGGACAAGCCGCAGACCACGCGGCACACGATCCGGGGGCTGGTCCATCGCCAGGACGGGCAACTGGTGCTCGTCGACACGCCCGGTGTGCACAAGCCGCGCACCCTGCTGGGGGAGCGCCTCAACGAGCTCGTGCGCGCGACCTGGGCCGAGGTCGACGCCATCGTCATGTGCTTCCCCGCGGACGAGCCCATCGGACCGGGCGACCGCTTCATCGCCGCCGAGATCGCTGCCATGCGCCGAACGCCCAAGGTGGCCGTCGTCACCAAGGTCGACCGGGTCGATCGCGGAGCCATCATGGAGCGACTGCTCGAGGTGGACGCCCTGGCGAAGGCGCAGGGCTTCGAGTGGGCGCAACTGGTTCCGGTCTCCGCCAAGTCGGGCGAGCAGTTGGAGGTCCTCATCGAGCAGCTCATCCCGATCATGCCCGAGTCGGCGGCGCTGTACCCGTTGGGTGAGATCACCGATGAGCCGGAGGAGACGCTCATCGCCGAACTCATCCGGGAGGCGGCTCTCGATGGGGTGCGCGAGGAACTCCCGCACTCGATCGCGGTGGTCATCGAGGAGATGGTGCCACGCGCTGACCGACCCGATGACGATCCGCTCATCGACATCTATGCCGTCCTGTACGTGGAACGCGAATCGCAGAAGGCGATCGTCATCGGTCGCGGCGGTGAACGACTGCGGGCAGTCGGCACCAGGGCCCGCAAGGCCATCGCCCCCATCCTGGGGACCAAGGTGTACCTGGACATCCGGGTCAAGGTGGCCAAGGACTGGCAGCAGGACCCCAAGCAGATGCGCAGGCTCGGCTTCTGAACGGAGTTCCCGCCCGCCTGCCGGGCTGCGGACCGTGCCTGTACCGCGCCGGGTGTCAGCCGGCGAGGTCCCTGTTGCCCTGGTGCAACTCGGGGACCAGCTCATAGCGGTGGCCGTAGGTGTCGATGACGGCGATCAGGGCGGCGGCCATGGGGATGCCGATGAGCGCGCCGATGGGGCCGAACACGGCCGCGCCGATGAACACGGCGGCCAGTGTGAAGGCGGGGTGCAGGTCCATGGTCGCCTTGCTCACGCGTGGGCCGAGCAGGTAGTTCTCGATCTGCTGGTACACCGTCGCGAAGGCCACGATCCAGACGATGTCCAGCGGATGCTGCACGGCGGAGAAGGCCACCGGCACCATGATGCCGAGGTAGGTGCCGAAGGTCGGGATGAACTGGGACGTGATGCCGGCGAAGAGGCCGAGCGGCATCCAGTAGGGGACCCCGATCAGCCAGAAGGCCACCGTGTGCGCAGTCGCGGAGAAGGTCGCGAGCACCAGCCGCGACACCACGAAGCCGCCGGTCTTGGCGACGGCGATGTCCCACACCGTCACGAACACCTTCTGACGGTCGGGCTTCAGCCACGCCGCCACCATCCGTCGCACTGCGGGCGCCTCTGCGCTGAGGTAGAAGGCGAAGATGAGGATGGTGAGCGACTCGAAGAGGAAGCCCACGATGCCGGAGACGATGCCCACCACACCGCCGGCGACGCTGCTCGCGACAGAGGCCACCTTGTCGGGCGTGAGGCTGAGCTGGTTGGTGATGGTGGTGGCATCGAACTGGGCGTGGAAGGCGGAGTTCACCCAGCTCACAGCGGAGGTCACGACACTCGGCAGCGCCTGCACGGCCTGTGACAGCTGCCCGAAGAAGAGCGTCCCGAAGGCCGAGAGGAAGCCCACGACCGCCACCAGGAGTGCCAGGAGGACGAGTCCCGCTGCACCGCCGCGCTTCATGCCACGACGCTCGAGTGCTGCGACCGGTGGTTCCATGCCGATGGACACCAACCAGGAGATGAGGAGGATGAACAGGAAGGACTGGGTGACCCCGAAGAGCCACTCCAGGATCTGCAGCCCCACCCACAGGCTCAGTGCCGTCACGATGAGGCGGCGCGCGGACGCGTGGTCCAAGCGCCAGATGTGGCCAGTCTCGGGCTCGGTCATGGCTCCTCCGCGACCGAATCTACTTGGCAACCCTCACCGGGGGCGATGCGTGGCGTGCGTGTTGGCTGCTGGATCCGCGGCAGAATCGCCCCGTGCCCGTGTTCCGTGATGAAGCCATCGTCCTGCGCACGCACAAGCTGGGCGAGGCCGATCGCATCATCACGCTGCTGACGCGTCGCCATGGTCGGGTGCGCGCGGTGGCGAAGGGCGTGCGTCGAACGTCCAGCCGCTTCGGATCCCGCCTCGAGCCCTTCACCCTGGTCGACCTCCAGGCGCACATCGGCCGCTCACTCGACGTCGTGAACCAGGTCGAGACCATCGCCGCCTACGGCGCACAGTTCGTCGACGACTATCCGCGTTGGACGGCGGGTCAGGCCATGCTGGAGACGACCGAGCGCATGACCCCCGAGGAGCGGGAGCCCGCGCAGCAGCAGTTCCTGCTGCTGGTCGGCGGTCTCAGGGCCCTGGTCGAGGGCCAGCACGATCCCTCGCTCGTGCTTGATGCCTTCCTGCTGCGCTCGCTGGCCATCGGCGGTTGGGCTCCGTCCTTCGACGTCTGCGCGCGCTGCGGTGCCGTCGGACCGCACCGCTGGTTCTCCATCAGTGGTGGTGGCGCCGTCTGCGGTGATTGCCGGGTGGCCGGCTCGGCGACGCCGTCAGCGCTGACCGTGCAACTGCTGGGTGCCCTGCTCGCGGGGGACTGGTCGACAGCCGATGCCAGCGAACCACGCCACCGGCGTGAGGCCTCGGGTATCGTGGCGGCACAGTTGCAGTGGCACCTTGAACGCAACCTGAAGTCGTTGCCGCTGGTGGACCGGACGGGCTGAGGAGGTCCATGGCGCGCCGCACGTACTCCGATCCGCCGGCCCATCCCTCAGGGGCGACGGCCCCGCAGGTGGCAGTCGTGCCGCGCCACGTCGCAGTCGTGATGGACGGCAACGGGCGTTGGGCCAAGCAGCGTGGACTGCCGCGGACGGCCGGGCACGAAGCCGGCGAAGCCTCCCTGCTCGATGTCGTGCACGGTGCAATAGAGCTTGGCATTCCTTGGGTTTCCGCGTACGCGTTCTCCACGGAGAACTGGCGGCGCTCACCCGATGAGGTGCGCTTCCTGATGGGCTTCAACCGTGATGTGATCCGCCGCCGCCGCGATGAACTCGATGCCCTCGGCGTACGGGTGCGGTGGATCGGACGTGAACGCCGACTTTGGAAGTCGGTCATCTCCGAACTGGAGCAGGCCGTCGAGATGACGAAGTCGAACCGGCGCCTCACCCTCACCATGTGCGTGAACTACGGGGGAAGGGCGGAGATCGCCGACGCGGTAGCCGAGATCGCGCGTGCCGTACGTGCTGGCACCCTCGATCCGGGGCAGCTGGACGAGCGCCTCTTCGCCCGCTACCTGTATGACCCGGAGATGCCGGATGTGGACCTCTTCATCCGCTCCTCGGGGGAACAGCGCACGAGCAACTTCCTGCCTTGGCAGGCCGCATACGCCGAGCTCGTGTTCCTCGACACCCTCTGGCCGGACTTCGATCGCCTCGCGCTTTGGAAGGCGGTGGAGATCTTCAACTCCCGCCAGCGCCGCTTCGGAAGTGCCTGAGGGCGAGCGGCCGACGGCAACTGACAATTCGTTCAGAATTCCCTTGTGGCCGCCCGGGTTACGCGGGACATTGGGATCATGCGAAGCAACGCCAATCGTCATCTCGCCATCGTCGTCGGGGCGATCGCCTTGGCGGCACTCGTCGTGGTCAACCTGTCATCGGCGTGGCGCGTGCCGCAGCGTGACCCCAACTCGCCGGCCGGTGTCGTGCAGCGGTACGTGGCTGCCGTGTTCCAGCACCGTGGCGCGGCAGCGGTCGCCCTGCTCGACGGTAGCAATGGATGCACGGCGGCCAGTTTCAACCAGATGTACTACGACCAGGTGAGCAGGGTCGATCTGGTGGAGACGAGTGCGAGCGGCGATCGCGCGACCGTCCAGGTGCGTATCGAGCACTCGTCGGGCGATCCCTTCGGCGGCACGTGGACGGAACAGCAGTTCTTCGAGTTGGTGAAGGTGGGCTCCGACTGGCGCATCACGGGCAATCCGTGGCCGGCCTGGAGCTGCCCCGGGGTGGTGAAGTCATGATCAGCGCGCTGGTCGGCCTCCTCGTCGTCGCAGCGCTGGTGGTGACGGCACGCAATGCCGCAGGGAGGGGCCAGCGGCAGGGTGTCGGCACCGCGGTCCGTCGTTTCTTCCAGTTCGGCCTGCAGTTCGGCTTGGTCGTGGTGGTGGCGAGCGGGCTGTCCATCCTCATCGCCCGGCCCTTGCAGCGTGGGGTGCTCGCCACCGGCAACGATGCCGACCTGGCGAGGGGCCTCTCATTCAGCCTGGTGGGCATCCCCTTGCTCTGGGCGATCGCCCGATGGACACGTCGACGCATCGCCGAGGACCCGCGGGAGTCGACATCCTTCGGCTGGGCCGTCTACCTGACGGTGGCGGAGATGACCTCGCTCGCGGTCGCATCGCTTGCCCTGCAGGACTCCCTGGCTTGGGTCCTGCGCGCGCGCGACTTCGACGCCGGTGCCTTCGCGCGCACCCTGGTGTGGGGTCTGTTGTGGGTCCTGCACCGCCGCATCACGGCAGCGACGACTCCAGCCGGAATCGTCCGGGACCACCAGTACGCGGGAGCCGCGTTCGGGATGTGGAGCGCCGGCATCTCGCTGGCGAGCCTGGTCACGGTCAGCTTCCGATCGCTGTCGGCGCTGTCATCCGATGCCCTCGTCACCACGCAGGACCACCCGGCGACCCAGGCCGCCATCGGCGTGCTCATCGGCGCTGGCGTCTGGTACGTGTACTGGGTGCGGACCGCGCAACGCGCGGAGCGCAGCCAGCACTGGCATGCCTACGTGCTGCTGGTGGGCGTGGGTGCTGGCCTGGTCGTGGCCATCGTCTCGGCTTCGACGGTGCTCTACGACACCCTGGTGTGGTTCCTTGGGACCCCGGATTCGCCGGACCGCGCCACGCACTTCGCGAGCTCCGTGGATGCGGTGGGTCCCTTCGTCGCCGGTGCGGTCATCTGGTGGTACCACCGGACCCTGCTCCACGAGGCTCGCGCCGCCACACGCGACGAGGCGCGACGCGTCTACGAGTACCTGGTGGCCTTCATCGCGCTGTTGGCGGCGTCGGCGGGTTGCATGATCCTGCTCGTCGCCCTGTTGGAGGCGGCCACTGCGTCCACGCAGCTCGCGGGCCCGGGCGCGGGCAACACGCTGCTCCTGGCGGCGACCCTGCTCATCGTGGGCGTCCCCATGTGGTGGTGGTTCTGGCGCCGCATCGGGCGGGCAAGGCGGTCGGAGGCGGCTGCGGAGACATCATCGCCGACCCGGCGCATCTACCTGTTCCTGCTCTTCGGAGCGGTGGGCGTGGCCGCGGTGGTGGCGATGCTGGCCGCCGTCTACCTGCTCTTCGACGACCTGGTGTCCGGTGTGTTTGGCCTGGTCACCCTGCGCAGCATGCGTTGGGGCCTGGCCATCCTCGTGACCGCGGCGGTGGTGGCGCAGTACCACTGGCGCATCTACCGCGGGGACCGGGCCGTGGAACTCCCGCCGACCGGTGGCCCGCACTACGTGCTGCTGGCCGGTGCCCCGGACCGTGCCCTGGCCAAGGAGGTGGCGCTGCACATGGGAGGACAGGTGCAGGCGTGGACGGGCTCGGGGGATCCCGATTGCTGGACCGTGGCGGCGGTCATGACCGCGCTCTCCAGCGTGGACGCGGATGAGGTCGTCGTGGTCGCCGATGGCCAGGCCCTCAGGGGCATCGCCATCCGACGCTGAGCGCAGCAAGCAGTCAGCGGGCGGTGGCCGCGCAGGCGTGACAGGTGCCGACGATCTCGAGCGAGTGCTCGATGTCGCGGAATCCGTGCTCGGAGGCGGTGGTCCGGCACCAGGACTCGAGCGCGTCCAGCGAGACCTCGACGGTGAGCCCACAGCGCTTGCACACGAGATGGTGGTGGTGCTCGGCCGAACATGAGCGGTACCGCGTCTCGCCGCTGGCGGCCAGGACGGAGTCGACCTCGCCAGCCTGGGCCAGGGCCGCGAGGTTGCGGTAGACCGTCGCCAGCCCCATTCCGAGCCCGCGCTGCCTGAGTGCGGCATGGACGTCCTGCGCGGTTTGGAAGCTGCCGGCGAGACGCAGTTGCGTGAGGATCTCGGTGCGATTCCGTGTCATTGACGCGGACGGCGGCGTCGTCGTCATCCCAGGCTCGACATGAGCGAGACGACGATGAACATGAAGACCACACCGAGCACGGTGGCGATCAGGGTCATCCGCGACGAGTGTCGGCTGTGCGCCTCGGGCAGGATGTGCGATGTCGCCAGGTAGGTGAGGAATCCGGCGAACATGGCCAGGTAGAGCGCGAGCAGCCGATCCGAGATGGTGATGTAGGTGCCGACGGCGGCGCCGAGGGTACGTGCGCTGCCATCCAGGATGAGCAGGTAGCGCGCGCGGGCCTGCCAATGGCCATGGTGGATGAGCAGGCTCACCGTGTTCAGGCCGTCACTGAAGGCGTGGGCGATCACCGCCAGCGCGATGGCCAGGCCGATGGCGGTGGAGACGTGGAAGGCCAGGGCCACGGCCACACCGTCGAGGAAGACGTGCACGACCATGCCCAGAGCGCCGACGACACCGGTGGTGGACAGCGCGTGCGAGTGGCCCGCAGAGTCCTCGATGTCGCTGTCCAATGGCTCGTGGGCACCGGATGCGCGCTCCAGGATGTGGAGGAGCAGGAAGCCGGTGACGAAGGCCACCGCCACCGTCGGGATGTTGCCGATGGTCTCGATGTCGATGCGGAAGACCTCGGGGAGGAGGTCGAAGGAGACCAGTCCCAGGAGCAGGCCGGCCGAGAGCCCGAGCACCAAGTGCAGGCGTTGGTGCGAACGCAGGGCGAGCAGACCCCCGCAAGCGGTGGCGACGACAGTGAGGAGGGCGATGAATATGGCCACCGCGCGACCCTAGCTTAAATGAGAATGATTATCAATCGCGGGCACGCCCCGCATCACATGCGGCCCTGCAACCGGTTCACGATGACGAGGCACAGCCCGATGAGCACCGCGAGACGCATGAGGCGCGCCAGCGGTGACAACAGCGGCCAGGACAGGGCGATCAGCCAGAGCAGCAGCAATGCCAGCAGGCTGAGCAGGATCGCGCCGACGGCCCCATTCGCGACCATGAGCCCGCCCACGAGGAGCAGGGCCGTGAAGAGGGGGAACAGCCAGCGCGGCAGGCCATGCAGGCGCAGCACGATGGGGGCGGAGATGCGCTCGACCGTGCTGCGGGGACGTGCGGATCCGGGCTGGTGCGCGGTCCGTGCCGGGGCCGGGCGCTTGGTGGGTTTCGCCATGGGGGCATCGTGTCACAGCGAACGCGCCCTCCCAGCGTCAGGCGTCGGCCGGGTCAGGGCTGTGGACGGGGCCCGATGCGCGACTCCACCTTGGCTGCCGCGGCCTCGCCCAGCGCCACCCAGTCGGCGTCCCGCGCCCGGGCCGAGGGGAAGTCGATGGCCCCATCCGGTCCGTTGTGATGGAGCACCTCGAAGGCGGTCGACTCATCGATGCACTGCGAGAGCAGCGGCACCGTCGTGGTCTTCACCGCGAAGTCCGACATTGCTCGGCGGTGGTCACCGATGGTGGCCCAGCGCGTCACGATCACGGCCAGCCCCGGGTCGTCGATCGATGCGGAGACCTCGGCACCCAGGCACAGGCGCTGGGTGACCAGTGGCGCCAGTGCGTCACGGGCTGACGTGAGCCAGGCGTCGAGGTCATCGACGCGGTAGCGGGTGATGACGACGAATCCAGCCTGCATGCGCAGAACAGTAGACTTCCCCCCGAAATGGCCATCGAGCCATCAACCGACAGCCAGCCGGAATGGAGCGCAAGATGGCTATCGATCGCGTGGACGCCGTCGTCAATCTCAGCAAGCGTCGCGGATTCGTCTACCAGTCCTCGGAGATCTACGGTGGCAGCCGCTCCGCATGGGATTACGGGCCGCTCGGCGTGGAGCTCAAGGACAACATCCGGCGGGCCTGGTGGCAGCACATGGTGCGCGGCCGCGAGGATGTGGTCGGGCTCGACTCATCGGTCATCCTCGCGCCCCAGGTGTGGGAGGCCTCCGGCCATGTGAGCGCATTCGTGGATCCGCTCACCGAGTGCAAGAAGTGCCATCGTCGCTGGCGTGCCGATCAGTTGCTGGAGGCCTTTGCGGAGAAGCATGGCCGCGAGGCAGCGGGGCTCTCGGAGATCACCTGCACCAACTGTGGCAACAAGGGCGAGTTCACCGAGCCGCGCGACTTCAACGGCATGCTCCGCACCATGGTGGGCCCGGTCGAGGACGCCGGTGCGCTGCACTACCTGCGCCCGGAGACGGCACAGGGCATCTTCGTGAACTACCTCAATGTCGCGAACACGTCGCGCAGGAAGCCTCCGTTCGGCATCGGCCAGACGGGCAAGAGCTTCCGCAATGAGATCACGCCCGGCAACTTCATCTTCCGCACGCGCGAGTTCGAACAGATGGAGATGGAGTTCTTCGTCAAGCCCGGCACCGACGA
>JAJXSV010000256.1 GCA_021784375.1 Actinomycetes bacterium
GCCAGGCGGACCAATGAACGCAGAGCACCCGCGGCGGAGGCGACCACAGCCGGGCCGAACCCGGGATCGGAATCCAGAGCCCAACGCAAGGCGACGAGCGCGGGGACCGCGCGGCCCTCCCAGACCGCATCACTGATCGCGAACGCTGACGCTCCCGCAACGCCCGCGTGGTACTGCTCCACATCCGCAATGTCGATGGGCTCGGAATCGACGTCTGCGACCAGCTGGCTCACCGCCGACGCGAGCGCGCGCGTATCGTCACCGACGGCGTTGCGCAGCGCCGTCACGGCGGCGGAAGTGGCACGTCGACGATGCCGCGTGAACTCCGCGAGGATGAAGTCATCCCAGCCACGTCCCTTGGGCTTCTCGACGCTGATCACCTCATCAGCCGCCTTCCTGCACTTGTCGACGAAGCCGCGTCCCTTCACGCCTCCGCCGTGCACGAGGAGCAATGTGACCTGATTCGGCGATTCGGAGAGCAGTTCCAGCACCACCTGCTGCAGGTCGTCGGCCGCGTTCTCGATGCCGTCAAGCACGACCAGGGCGCCGTCACCGAAAAGCGTGGGGCCGCAGGCCATGGCCAGAGCGCCCGCGGCACCGTCAGCGCCAGCGGTGATGTCGTGGCGCTCCGCACTGGGATCAGCCTTGCGCGCAACGTTGAGCAGGTGGAGACATGCCCGCTCGGCGAGGAAGTCCTCGACGCCGGAGATCAGGTAGGTCTTCACGGCCCCTAGCCTGCCATGTCAGCCTGACAGCGTTGCGTACGAGAGGCGGCCGTCACGGACAGCGACCGCGATGGCCCCATGCAGGTCGGTTCGCAGGATCCGCACACCGCGCTGACGCAGCGCGTCGATGGTTGCCGGTGCAGGATGCCCGTAGTCATTGCCAGCGCCCACCGAGATCAGGGCCAGAGCAGGATGGACGCGATCGAGGAACGACGGATCCTGGTACCGGGAGCCGTGGTGCGGCACCTTGAGCACCGCGTATGCGGTGACCGGCAGGGTGAGGGCCGACTCCGCAGCCGCATCGGTGTCACCCGTCACGAGCACGTGCACTCCAGCACGCTCCACATCCAGCACCAGACTGCCGTTGTTGGGTGTGCCGTCCAGTTGTTCGGGAATCGGCCACAGCACACGGACGGTGTTGTCTCCCAAACGCAGCACGTCCCCCGCTCGCAGTTCGGTGGGCTGGGCAGGCAACTCGGAGACTGTGCGCTGCCATTCCACCATCGGCTCATGCAGGCCGGTGGAGAAACTACGGTCAGGATGCATGTACTGCACCAGTCCTCTCACCCCCTCGACGTGGTCGGCGTGGAAATGGGTGATGAACAGTGCGGAGATGTGCCGCACTCCCAACCGGCGAAGGCACTCACGTTCTGCCTGCGGATCCGGGCCGGCATCGATCACCATCACATCACCGGCACCCAGGTTGAAGACGCTGGAGTCGCCCTGCCCCACATCGCACATGACGTACCACCAATCATGGCCGGGCCAGCGCTGCAGTCCCGCTGGCAAACACGCGCTGATGAGGAAGTAGGCAGTAGCCATGCCGGCCAACCAACGAGGCCTCAAGCCCAGACGACGCAGCACCAGCACCAACGTCACCATCGCGATGCACCACGGGAGTGAAGTGATGGGTGCCACCGCCAGCCCGGTACCGGCGCCGAAGTGCGCAATGCTGGCAATCAACCCGGCCATGATCACCGCGGGCCAGGCCACCACGCTCGCGAGCAACATGGCAATCGGCGCAAGCCCGGGAACTGGCAGCAGTGACAAGGCCGCCAACAGAGCCGCGACGAATCCCAGAACGGTGGCCGGCGCAACCAGCGGCTCGCACAGCAGATTGGCCGGCACGCTCAACCAGGTCGGCGGTCGTCCCATCATGAGCAGAATCGGGAGCGTGGCCAGTTGCGCGCTCACGGTGACCAGCAGCGCATCGCCGAGGATGCCGGACGGCAGCAATCCGCGCAGCAGTGGCCGCAGCACAATCAGGCCAGCGGTCGCCGCCACGGACAAGGCAAACCCATACTGCCAGGCCAGGAAGGGATCAAGGATGAGCAGCAATGCCACCGTCAGCCACAGCACCGAGGCGCTTGTCCGCCGTTCTCCGCTCGCCAATGCGAAGACGCTGATGCCTCCCATCATGGCCGCGCGCAGCACACTCGGCTGGGGCTGCGCCACGGCGACGAAACCGAGGATGCTCATGGCCGCCAGCAGATGACGGTGATGAGAAGGAATGCGTGTGCGTCTCAGCAGCCACATCACTGCCGCGATGACGATGGCGAGATTGGCTCCGGACACTGCCGTCAGGTGGGAGAGCCCGCTCACTTTGAGGTCATCGACCATGCGCGCCGACTGCGCCCTGGTGTCGCCGAGGACCAGCCCGGGTAAGAGGCTGGCACCTGCATCGCCGCTTGATGCATGTGTCGCCAATGCCAGCCCCTGGCGCAGCTGCGTGGCCAAGGCGGTGCCGCGGGAAGCGTCGCGTACGACACGTATGGGACCGCGAGCAGTTATGCGATACGCCGAGCGACTGGCAACATCATCAGGGCGCAGCAGCGCCTCGCCATGCAACTGCTCCCCTACCGCGAAGACCTGCTCCGTTGGTTTCCACTGCAGGGTGGCCGGCATCGAGATCTGCCACGTGCGCTCCGAGGAGCGCAAGCGCACCACCGTGACTGGCGCACGAAGCAACTGCTGCACCTCCAGGCCCCCATAGCCACGATGTTCGACCGGCCGCGGCTCACCGTTGACGATGGCGTCGAACTGCAGGACTCCTGCGTTGTCGATGAAGCGCGTGACTGCGGCTGGCGACGCCGCATCAACGCGCAGCACGGCCAGCAGCAGTCCGCAGGCCAGTGCGACGATCCAGAGCAGCGATGGATGATGAAGCCGCTGTGCGATCAGCGCGGCAGAGCCGAGTAGCAGCAGGGCAGGCAGCAACTGGACACCGAACGATGCGTGCAGCCCACACGCAGCCCCCAGCCACAGCGCCACTGCCACCGGCAACAGGCGCAGGTCCAGAGCGGTCATGCGATGGTGATGGAAGCGGCCAGGTCGGCATATTTCGCATCACCGATACCCGGCACCTTGAGCAGGTCGCGCAGACTGCGGAATGGGCCGTGCTGGGCCCGGTACTCAACGATGCGCTGAGCCAGCACGGAGCCGATGCCCGGGAGTGTGTCAAGCTGGCTGGCCTTGGCTGCATTGATGTTGATGCCTCCACCGCTCCCAGCGGCAGCCCCTGCACCCCCAGCGGTTTCGGCCTTACCGCCGACCACGAGTTGTTCGCCATCAACGACAGTGCGCGCCAGATTGATCACCGCCGCACGGCCACGCTGCAGTCCTCCTGCTGCCGCCACTGCATCAATGACGCGCGCGCCCTGCGGAAGCCGGACCACGCCCGGCCGGCGCACGGCACCGACCACGTCAACCAGCACGGTTGCCGTAGCAGCGGCGGGTCTGGAGCTGACGCGGGCGGCTGGCAGACTGCTGCTGTTGGCAGGGGCTGACAGCCACCAGTAGGCGCCGCCACCGACCACCAACAGCAGTGCGACAACCACCAACTGCTTGCTCGATTCGACGGGGAGCTGCCACTCGATCTGCATGCGGGCAGGGTCCATGCCGACACCTGGAGCGGTCAGCGGGCCACGCCAGCCTGTGCAAGGCGAACGGGCATGGATGCCTGTGTATCAGACCGAAGTGGGCGGACCCTCCGGCTCGAAGGGCTCGCCCGGACGCGGGATGGGCGGCATCTTCACGTCGGGGTTGGCCAGCTGGTAGGCGCGGATCGCCTGTGGCAGTGTCATGTAGGCATGGTCCCCGATGAGTTCCATGATTCCCGCTGCCTGCAACTGCGCGAGCAGATCCTGCTTGAGCCGTGCCAGCGCCACCACCCGCCCCTGCTGCTGCAGTTCGACGATGAGGTCGCGCAGGGTCTCGGATGCCGAATAGTCGATGAGCATGTTGGCCTCGACGTTCAGGAGCACCCAGCGGGGGCCGTAGGTGAGCACTGCGCGAGTGAGCCGCACTTGGAAGTCGTGTCGGTT
>JAJXSV010000257.1 GCA_021784375.1 Actinomycetes bacterium
TCCTCCGTGTTCCAGAACGACGAGAAGCTCATCCCCACCGGGCGCATGCTGTCGTCCTCCGTGATCGGCGTGCACCCCGATGGCTCCACGCCACTCGCGGGCTTCCGCGCCGACGACTGCTTCTCCGGTCTGGCCCGCGACGCTGAAGGCCATGCGCGGACATCGCTCCTGTACGGCGACGGCTGGACCACCACCCTCTGGCAGGACCGCGCATTTCCCTTCATCCAGATATTCACCACTCCCACCTTCGCGTTCGACACCGGCGTGGCCCCCGCCATCGCCATCGAACCGCAGACGGCGCCGGCCAACGCGCTGAAGTCCGGGATCGATTTGCACTGGCTGCAACAAGCGGAAACCTGGTTGGTGCGATGGGGGATTGCAGTAGCGTCACCGACTGCCGCATCATCATGACGCGCTCGAGGGGAGGAGCAGACGTGCCGACAGCCCGCACCTGGTCGCCGCTCGGCGAGCGTCCCGCGCGCCCTCGACCAAGCGCCGTCGGCATGGTGCTTGCCGTGTTGTTCGCATGGCCTGTGATGGTCTCGGTGCCACTCGTGTATCCGAAGTACATGGTGCTCTTCGCCTTCGGTGCCGCCGGCTGGTTCAGCTTCCAGGGCTTTCGCCAGCGCGCACTCGTCGCCGTGCTCTTTCCACCCGTCGCGCTGCTGTGGTTGAACCCGCTCCTTGGCGGCGACTGGTTCACGCACAGCGGAGCTGCCTTCTTTCTGGCGCACGCGGCCATGGCCTTGCTCTGCGCAGTTGCCGCCTACAGTTTCACAGCGACGGAGAAGCGCTGACCATGGGCAAGAACTGGGTGGGCTTCCAGACGTCGCCGAAATCACCTGCTGGCCGACGCGTGGAACGCAGCGCCGACGTGACCACCACCACGGAAGCCGGTCAAGTGCTCAGCTTGCTCACCTCCGAGGCCGGGCTGGCGAAGTGGCTCGCCACCGCTTCGGCTTTCACCACACGTCGCGGTGGCAGCTTGGAATTCCTCGATGGAATCAACACCTTCGGTGGTTCCTATTTGCTCATCGATGTGCCCCGTCGTGTCATCCTGGTGACGGAACGGCACGGCGAGATCGACGTGCATGTCACGGTGAACACCGACACCATCTCCGTCAACATCACCATCAAGCGCCTGATAGCGGACACCGAGAACGGCGACGCCGTCACTGCGTTGCTCGACGCAACGCTCGCACAGTTCCGGGATGCGATGACGCATGGCAGCTAAGGCCGGCAAGTCCAATATCTACGACGTCGCCAAGCGCGCGGGCGTTTCCCACCAGACGGTGTCGCGCGTCATCAACTCGCACCCGAGCGTGCGACCGGAAACCCGTCAGCGCGTGCTCGAGGCCATGGCGGAATTGGAGTTCGTCCCCAATCAGGCCGCGCGCACACTCGTCACCTCGAAGACCAATCTCATCGGCATCCTGGCCGCGGACACCACGCTCTACGGTCCCGCCGGTGGCGTGAACGCCATGGAGATCGAAGCCCGACGCGCCGGCTACGCCACCCTCACCTGCTCCATCAACCCCGGTTCGGAGGCGGAGATCCGCGCCGGCATAGAGCGGCTGCGACGACTCGGCGTCGAGGGCGTCATCGTCATCACCACGCACAACCGCCCGGCCATCGTGGCCCGCGAAATGCTCACCGATATTCCGGTGGTCGCGATCGACGCCGAGTACAGCCCCGGCGAACTCTCGGTTGACGTCGACAACCTCGACGCTGCATCGCGCGCGACGCAGCACCTCATCTCCTTCGGGCATCGACACATCCTGCACATCACCGGCCCCAATGCGTCCTTCGTTGCCAATCAACGACGAGCGGGCTTCGTGGCCACCATGCGCCGCAACAAGCTCAAGCCCCTCATCATCGAAGGTGACTGGTCCATCGAGGCCGGCTACAACGTCGGTCGCGAATTCGATTTCGACGGCTCGGGCGTCACGGCCGTTTTCACCGCCAACGACTCGGTGGCGCTGGGCTTGCTCAAAGCCTGCCGCGAGCGCGGGATCCGGGTGCCGGAACGCCTGAGCATCGTGGGCTTCGACGACATCCCCGAGGCCGCCTACTTCGATCCGCCGCTCACCACCATGCGCCAGGAGTTCCGTGCCATCGGGCACGAGGCCATGTCGATGCTGCTGCGCACTTTGGCCGGCGAAAAGGACGCGGAAAGCGACTTTCTAAAACTCGAGTTCATGGTGCGTGACTCGACGGGCCCGGCACCGCTGTTGTGAGTCGCTGCAGCCGGACTTCCTAAGGCCCGCGTTGCACCAACAACGTGGTTGCATTTTCAAGGGAATGTGCCTGTCGGCGATTGCTGTGCGCGATCACACGGAAGTTCCCACAGAAGGCCCCGCCGGTTACCAAATCGTGACAATAAACCCCCTTCCTGCGGTCGTCATGTGATCGCTAACATCCTCGAGATGAACACGACAGCCAGCACCCATGATCGCTACGTGATCGGTGTCGACTACGGCACCCTTTCCGGTCGCGCGGTTGTCGTGCGCGTGTCCGATGGCGAGGAGTTGGGTTCCGCCGTCCTCGAGTACCCCCATGCTGTCATGGACACCACGCTCGCGGCGTCGGGCGCCAGCCTGCCGCCGGAATGGGCACTGCAGGATCCCGCTGACTACGTGGCGGTGCTCAAGCACGCCGTGCCTGCCGCTATCCGCGACGCCGGCATCGATGCCAGCGCCGTCATCGGCATCGGCACCGATTTCACGGCCTGCACCATGGTGCCCGTCATCGCCGACGGCACGCCGCTCTGCGCCGTACCCGGACTCGCTGATCGGCCACACGCATACGTGAAGCTCTGGAAGCACCACGCAGCACAACCGCATGCCGACCGCATCAACGCATTGGCCAGGCAGCGCAACGAATTCTGGCTCTCCCGCTACGGTGGACAGATCTCATCCGAGTGGGAACTGGCCAAGGGCCTGCAACTCCTCGACGAGGATCCCGACCTCTACGAGCGCATGGACAAGTTCGTCGAAGCCGCCGACTGGATCGTGTGGCAGATGACGGGCAGATATGTTCGCAACGCTTGCACCGCGGGCTACAAGGGCAATCTGCAGGATGGCCACTACCCCTCGCCCGATTTCTTCGCGGCGCTCAATCCCGCCTTCGAGCGCTTTGCCATCGACAAGCTCGACCACACCATCGGTCAACTGGGCGATGCAGCCGGTCACCTCACCGTCGAGGCCGCGGCCTGGATGGGACTCACACCCGGTATCGCGGTCGCCGTGGGCAACGTCGATGCGCACGTCACCGCACCGGCGGCCAAGGCCACGCAGCCGGGCCAGATGGTGGCAATCATGGGCACCTCCACCTGCCACGTCATGAATGGCGACGCGCTTTCCGAGGTACCGGGCATGTGCGGCGTGGTCGACGGCGGCATCGTTTCCGGGCTCTACGGCTATGAGGCCGGACAGTCCGGTGTCGGCGACATCTTCGCCTGGTACGTGAACAACCAAGTGCCTGCCCGCTACTTCGAGGCCGCCGCCGCACAGGGCCTGAGCATTCACGAGCATCTGACGAACCTCGCCGCCACGCAGCAGGTGGGCGAGCACGGGCTGGTGGCACTGGATTGGCACTCCGGCAATCGCTCCGTCCTCGTCGACCATGAGCTGTCCGGCATCCTCATCGGTGCCACGCTCACCACCAAGGCTGAAGAGGTGTATCGCGCACTGCTGGAGTCCACTGCCTTCGGCACGCGCAAGATCGTCGAGACCTTCAATGCGTCCGGCGTCCCCGTCACCGAGTTCATCGTGGCCGGCGGACTCATCAAGAACGCCTTCCTCATGCAGATGTACTCGGACGTGACGCGCCTGCCCTTGAGCGTCATCGATTCGGCGCAGGGACCCGCACTGGGATCCGCCATTCACGCCGCTGCCGCCGCAGGCGCCTACCCCTCGGTGCACGCAGCCGCTGAGGCCATGGGCCGCATTCAGCGCGCGGTGTACCGGCCGGACGAATCGCGAGCGTTGCAGTACGACCGCCTCTACTCCGAATACAACATGCTG
>JAJXSV010000258.1 GCA_021784375.1 Actinomycetes bacterium
CGGGCGCGCTGTACCAGTACTCGAAGTTCTCGGTGGGTCCGCGCTACGGCTGGTGGGTGGGCTGGTTCTACTCGGTGGCACTGCTCGTCACCATGGCCGCCGTGGACACCGGCGTGGTGCCCTACCTGTCCACCCTGCTCAACAACTGGTTCAACCTCAACCTGGATCCCGCCAACCACTCCACCATTCTGGTGATCACCATCATCATGCTGGCGGTGCAGAGTTTCCTGAACATCACGGGCGCCAAGGTGATGGGACGGGTGGCCAGCTTCGGCTCCTACGTGGAGATCTTCGGCACCATCGGCATCGCCCTGATCCTGGCGGCGGCCGGTTTCAACCACGGCTTCGGCTTCCTCTTCAGTTCGGAAGGTGCCGAGACGATCAAGACCAACCCGCTGCAGGTCGACTTCGGCGGCAATTGGTGGACAGGCGCTGCCTTCATCGCCGTGCTGGCCCACGTTTTCATCTTCTACGGTTTCGAATCCGCGGGTGACGTGGCCGAGGAGACGAAGGATGCGTCCAAGCAGGTGCCGCGTGCCATGCGGCAGGCACTGGTGGCCGGCGCTGTCACGTCGTTCATCCTGGTTGCCGCACTCCTGCTCTCGACGCCCACCGATCACAAGGGCTACATGGAAGCCACCTCATTCGCGGGCGGCGTTCCCTACATCCTGCAGCAGTCGATCGGCTCACCCTTCCTGCGCGACATCCTCCTGCTCGCCGTCTGCTTCGCCTTCTTCTCCTGCGGATCCTCGATCCAGGGTGCGAGTGCGCGCATGCTCTTCGCGTACGCGCGTGACGGCCAAACGCCGGCCTCGGGCTTCATCTCCAAGGTTTCGGCGAAGCACCACACTCCGGTGAATGCACTGCTCGTGGGTGCCACCATCCCTGTGGTCTTCACGCTGTTGGTGAACGTCACACCGACCACGGACATCCACATCGGTTTCTTCACCTATCCCGCCAATGTGTCCGCACTGACGGCACTCGTGTCCTTCGGTGTGAGCGGCATCTACATCGCCTTCGGCCTCACCGTGCTGGGCGCACTCATCGCCCGCTTGCGCGGCTGGCAGCCTTCCGGGCACTACACGCTCGGCAGCAAGGGCATGGCCGTGAACATCATCGCGCTGGTGTACCTGGTCGTGATGTTCGTCAACCTGGCGCTGCCCTCGGGACTCACCAGCCCTCGGGGTGCGCTCTTCAATCTCGACTGGGTGACATTGGTGGTCGTAGCCCTGCTGGCGCTGGCCGGCCTGGTGGTGCGGCTGCTCGCACCGGGCACCCGAGGCTCCAAGTAGCCACGCACACGAAGGGCCGCACCGGCATCGGTGCGGCCCTTCGTCTTGCCCGAATCAGTCGCTCTCGGCCAGGACGGCCTGCACGTCAAGGCGTTCGGCGGTGCCGTAGGCGATCTCGTCGATGCCACCTGCTGCGACCAGGTCCGACTGCAGCGCACGCACGCGCTGGATGAGCACGTCCGGGCCCAGCACAGTGGCCGAGGACAGGCGCGCGCGCATGGACTTCTTGGCGTCGGACTTGGCCTTGCGTACGAACACCAAGACCTCCGCGACCGCGTCGTAGGCAGCGGCATCGCCGTCGCCGGCCAAGGCGGCAATGGGCTCGGCGGTGGGCCAGGCCTGACGGTGCACGGAGCCTTGGCGCCACCAACTCCACACCTCTTCGGTCACGAAGGGCATGAAGGGAGCGAAGAGGCGCAGCAGGGTGTCGGTGGCGACACCGAGGGCCAACTTGGCAGAGGCCGCGGCCTCCTCGCCCATGCCGCCGTACACGCGGTCCTTCACCAGTTCCACGTAATCGTCGCAGAAGCGCCAGTAGAAGCCCTCGGTGAGTTCAAGCGCGCGTGAGTAGTTGTACTGCTCAAAGGCCGCGGTGGCCTGACGCACCAGCTCGGCCAGCTGCGCCAGCATGGCGCGGTCGAGCGCGCTGGTGACCTGTGCACCCTCGGTGAAGGCACCCAGGGAGAGCGCGAACTTGGAGGCGTTGAGGATCTTGATGGCCAGACGCCTACCGATCTTCATCTGCCCCACGTCGAAGGCGGTGTCGGTGCCGGGGCGACCCGAGGCCGCCCAGTAGCGCACGGCATCCGAGCCGTGCTCCTGCAGGAGGTCGATGGGCGTGACGACGTTGCCCTTGGACTTCGACATCTTCTTGCGGTCGGGATCAAGAATCCAGCCGGAGATGGCCGCGTGCTTCCACGGCAGATCGTCGTTCTCGAGATGTGCACGCACCACCGTAGAGAAGAGCCAGGTGCGGATGATGTCATGCCCCTGCGGGCGCAGATCGAAGGGGAAGACCCGTGACCAACGATCGGCGTCGGTTTCCCAACCGCCCACGATCTGCGGGGTGAGCGATGAGGTGGCCCAGGTATCGAGCACATCCGGATCGCCGATGAAGCCACCGGGGAGACCACGCCGGGCCTCGCTGTAGCCGTTCGGTGCATCGGAGGAGGGATCGACCGGCAACTGCGACTCCTCGGGCACCAGCGGCTGGTCATAGACCGGGTTGCCGTCGTCATCGAGCGGGTACCACACGGGGACCGGCACGCCGAAGAAACGCTGGCGGGATACCAGCCAGTCGCCGTTGAGGCCCTCCACCCAGTTGGTGTAGCGGGAGCCCATGTATTCCGGATGCCATTCCAACTGCGCACCACGCTTGACCAGCAGTTCACGCAGGTCGGCGTCACGGCCGCCGTTGCGGATGTACCACTGGCGGGTAGTGACGATCTCGAGGGGCTTGTCGCCCTTCTCGAAGAACTTCACGGGATGGGTGATGGGACGGATGTCGCCAACCAGGTGGCCCGATTCGCGGAGCAGTTCGGCGATGCGTTCCTTGGCCGTGTGCGCGGTGGCACCGGCGATGGCTGCGTAGGCGGCGACGCCCTCGCTGCTTTCGATCCACTCCGGGGTCTCGCTGAGGAGCCGACCGTCCCAGCCGATGATGGGACGGGTGGGAAGCTGCAGTTCGCGCCACCAGGTGACGTCGGTGGTGTCGCCGAAGGTGCAGATCATGGCGATGCCCGAACCCTTGTCGATGGCCGCCAGATGATGGGCCAGCACCGGCACCTCGACGTCGAAGAGGGGGGTGCGCACGGTCTTGCCGAACAGTGGCTGGTAGCGCTCGTCATCGGGATTGGCCACCAGCGCCACGCAGGCGGGAATGAGTTCCGGGCGCGTGGTCTCGATGTAGACCGCTTCGCCGTTGTCCGTACGCGTGAAACCGATGCGGTGGTAGGCGCCGGGGCGTTCGCGGTCCTCGAGCTCGGCCTGGGCAACTGCGGTGCGGAAGGTGACGTCCCAGAGGGTGGGTGCCTCGCTCTGGTAGGCCTCGCCGCGGGCCAGGTTGCGCAGGAAGGCGCGCTGGGAGGCGGCGCGCGACTTGGCGTCGATGGTCTGGTAGGTCAGGCGCCAGTCCACGGAAACGCCGAGTGTGCGCCAGAGATCCTCAAAAGCCTTCTCGTCCTCCACCGTGAGTCGCAGGCACAACTCGACGAAGTTGCGACGGGAGATGGCGATCTGGTCCTTGCCGGGTTGGCTGGGCGGCTGGAAATCCGGGTCGTAGGGGAGTGAGGGGTCGCAGCGCACGCCGTAGAAGTTCTGGACGCGCCGCTCCGTGGGCAGGCCGTTGTCGTCCCAGCCCATGGGGTAAAAGACGTCGAAGCCCTGCATGCGCTTGTAGCGGGCCATGCAGTCGGTGTGCGTGTAGGAGAAGACGTGGCCCACGTGCAGCGAGCCCGAGGCGGTGGGCGGTGGGGTGTCGATGGAGTACACGCCGGAACGGGGGCGGTCGCCCGCGAAGTGGTAGGTGCCCTCGTCCATCCAGGCGGTGGACCAGCGCGCCTCAACACCATCAAGGGTGGGCTTCTCGGGCATGCGGGGGTATTCGACCGTCATGACGCGCAATTCTAGGTTGCGGTGCACGGGTCACCGGCATCGCGCACGGCCCTAGCCTTGGCCTGTGACGCCAGAAGAACGCCTTGCCGAGATTCAGCACGAACTCGCC
>JAJXSV010000019.1 GCA_021784375.1 Actinomycetes bacterium
TCCTGCACCACGGTGTCCGACGTGGGCAGCATGGCGCCGCCGAGCCGGGTGACGAAGGCGATGCGCGCGCCGGTCTGCGTCGACATCAGCGAGGTGCGCTCCCCGATCCAGTCCGGGCTGAACTGGATCGGAGCCATCACCACGGTGTCTGTGGCGTCATGCCAGTCCTCGACCTTCTCGGGCATGATGCTGTGCACCATCTGTCGGGTGGTCCAGGC
This sequence comes from Actinomycetes bacterium, assembly GCA_021784375.1. The sequence continues at coordinate 219 of JAJXSV010000019.1, forward strand.
GACGCTGGCCACCGTCTCGATGCCGAGGCGCTGGTAGATCTCGGCCCGTCGGGGGTCGTAAATGCGGGCGATGACCTTGGCCACCTTGAAGTTCTCCCGCGCGACGCGGGCGCTGATGATGTTCGAGTTGTCGCCGCTCGAAACGGCGGCGAAGGCGTCCGCGCGCTCGATGCCGGCCTCGATGAGGCGGTCCCGGTCGAATCCGACCCCCGCGATCGTGCGTCCGCCGAAGGTGCTGGGGAGTTTCCGGAAGGAGACGGGGTCCTGGTCGATGATGGCGACGGAGTGACCACGGGCGTCGAGTTCCTGGGCGAGCGAACTCCCGACGCGGCCGCACCCCATGATGACTACATGCATTGCCCCTCCAGGGCGCCAACGCTAGCGCCGTGTCTGACCCTACGATGGTCGGGTGCGGATCGGGAACACGTTGAAGCGGCTCTTCGTCGGCCGTGCCATCAAATCCGACCAACTCGGCGAGACGCTGCTCCCGAAGTATCTGGCGCTGCCGATCTTCGCCTCGGATGCCCTCTCCTCGAACGCCTACGCGACGCAGGAGATCCTGCTGGTCCTCAGTCTCGGTGGCGCGGTCTTCTACGGCTATTCGGGCCTGATCGCCGGGTTCGTCGTCTTCACCTTCGTCGTGGTGGTGGCGTCGTACCGGCAGAACGTGCACGCCTACCCGTCCGGTGGCGGCGATTACGAGGTCGTCAGCACGAACCTCGGTCAGCGCGCGGGGGTCTTCGTGGCGGCTGCCCTGCTCATCGACTACGTGATGACGGTGGCGGTGTCCATCGCATCCGCGATCGCCAACCTGGCATCCGCCTTCCCCGCCCTGTACGAGTACCGCACGTTGGCGGCTGTCATCACGGTGCTGTTCATCGCGGCCATGAACCTGCGCGGCGTGCGCGAATCGGGCAAGGCGTTCGCGGTGCCGGTGTACGGGTTCATGTTCGGCATGTACGCGATGATCGTGATCGGGATCGTGCGCACGGCAACCGGCGGCAGCATCGACGCCGAGAGCGCCCACTGGGTCGTGAAGCCGGAGGGGACCTTCACCGGCTTTGCCATGATCTACCTCATCGCGCGCGCCTTCTCGTCCGGCACCACGGCCCTGACCGGGATCGAGGCCATCTCCAATGGCGTGCCTGCCTTCCGCAAGCCGAAGTCGAGGAATGCGGCCACGACGCTGCTCCTGCTCGGCGCCATTGCCACCACCATGTTCAGCGGTCTCACCTGGCTGGCCGTACGGAGCCACGTGCACATCACCGAACGGAACGCGGACCTCGTCGGCCTACCCGCGGGGACTGAGCAGAAGACCGTGATCGCCCAGGTGGCGCAGGCGGTGTTCCAGGGCTTCCACTTCGGCTTCCTCTACATGGCAGCCGTGACGGCGATCATCCTGGCGCTCGCCGCCAATACCGCGTTCAACGGATTCCCCGTCCTCGGCTCGGTGCTGGCTCGCGACGGCTTCATGCCCAAGCAGTTGCACAACCGTGGAGATCGCCTGGCCTTCTCCAACGGCATCTTCGTGCTCGCCGGACTGGCCATCGTGCTGCTCGTCATCTACCAAGCGGACGTGAGCAAGCTCATCCAGCTGTACATCCTGGGCGTCTTCGTCTCCTTCACCCTGAGCCAGCTCGGCATGATCCGACACTGGACGCGGCTGCTGTCGGTGGAGCAGGACCGCGCAGCACGGCGCCGCATGATGCGCAGCCGGGCGACCAACGCCGTCGGGTTCGTGTGTACGGGCCTGGTGCTCATCATCGTGCTCGGAACCAAGTTCACCCACGGCGCATACCTGGTCGTCATCGCCATGCCGGTCCTGTACGCGGGCATGGCGGGCATCCGGCGGCATTACGACAACGTCGATGCTGAGATCGCCGCGGATGTGGACGAGCGTGTGACCCTGCCCAGCCGTGTGCACGCCATCGTGCTGGTATCCCGCGTCCACAAGGCCACCCTGCGTGCCGTCGCCTACGCCCGGGCTTCCCGCCCGTCCTCGTTGGAGGCCGTCACGGTGGCCATCGACGATGATCTGACGCAGGAGCTGATCGCGGACTGGAACCGACGAGACATGCAGATTCCGTTGCGCATCCTCGCCAGCCCATACCGTGAGATCACGCGGCCGATCATCGACTACGTGCGATCGATCCGTCGTGAGAGCCCAAGGGACCTCATCGCGGTGTACCTGCCGCAGTACGTCGTCGGCCCCTGGTGGGAGCAGATCCTGCACAACCAGTCCGCGCTGCGCCTGCAGGCCCGCCTCATGTTCTCCCCGAACGTGACCATCGTGAGCGTGCCCTGGCAGCTGGCGTCCAGTGCCCGAGTCGCCCATCGACCCGAAGTGGACTCCGCCGGCGCCGTGCGCCTTGGCCACCCGGACGCCAGGACCGAGGAACGCGAAGTTGCGCGCGCCCTGGGTGTGGACTCATGACGCTGGCCGTCGGCGAGGTCGTGGAGCTCGACTTGGAGCGCCCCGCGCATGGTGGGTTCTGCGTCGGCCGGGTGGACGGCCAGGTCGTCTTCGCGCGCCACGGGATCCCCGGGGAGCGCGTCCGAGTCGAGGTCTCGGAGATCGGGTCGGGCAACCGATTCGTCCGTGGAGACGTCGTCGAGGTCATCGCCGCCTCATCGGACCGCATCGAGCCCCGCTGCCCGCACGCCGGGCCGGGACTCTGCGGTGGATGCGATTGGCAGCATGTCGCATGGCCGCGGCAGCGCAGCATGAAGGCGGAGATCATCCGCGAGCAGTTGGTGCGCGTCGGGCACCTGGATCCGGCGAATCCACTGCTCTCCGCGCTGACGGTGGAACCGTGCGGAGACGACGAGACGGGCCTCGGATACCGCACCCGCATGGACTTCGTCGCTGACCCGCGAGGGCGCCTGGGCCTGCGCGCCGCACGCTCGCATGATGTGATCGCCCTGCACGGCTGCCCGTTAGCGGTCGATGGGATCAACCAGGCCGAGGCCTGGCATCAGCCCTGGCGCGCCGGCGCCACCCTGCGCATGGCCTCCACCGCGGAAGGCGTGCACGCTTCGCCCGAGGAGGCGGCCCCGCCCACCGTGCGTGAGCGCATCCGAGACGCCTCCTTCGAGGTGTCGGCCGATGGCTTCTGGCAGGTGCACCGCAATGCCGCAGACGCCTTCACCGCCTTGGCGATGGACATGCTGGAGCCACGGGCGGGGGAGTTCCTCCTCGACCTGTACGGCGGCGTGGGACTGTTCGCCCGCATGCTCGCACCGACACTGGGCGCGGGTGGCCGGGTCCTCGTCGTGGAGGCGGACAAGCGGGCCGGGAAACTGGCACGCCGCAACCTCCGTGGATTCGCGTCCTGTGACGTGGTGGTCGAGCGTGTTGATCGCTGGCTGCGCGAGCGCATGCTCTCGAAGGTCGACCTGGTCCTGCTGGATCCGCCCCGGGCGGGCGCCGGCAGGCAGGTGATGAACGACGTGCTCCGTCTGCGGCCGCGCGCCGTCCTGTACGTCGCCTGCGACCCCGCCTCGCTCGCCCGCGACATCGCGTTCGCCCGCGACCTCGGCTATGAGCCCGACCGTCTGCGGGCCATTGACGCCTTCCCGCAGACGCAACACATCGAGACCTTCGCCCGGCTGATTCCGGTTTCCTGAGGCGCGGTAGTTTTGCCTCCTCGGACAAGGGGAGACGCATGAGCAGGAACAGTTTCGGCGCTGAGCGCACGCTGACGGTCGGATCGACGACGTTCACGATCTACGACATTGCCGCCGTCGCGGGTTCGGCCTCGCTGCCCTTCACCCACAAGGTGCTGCTCGAGAACCTGTTGCGCACCGAGGACGGGGCCAATGTCACGGCCGACCAGATCCGGTCGCTCGGCAGTTGGGATGCGTCCGCCGAGCCGTCGGATGAGATCCAGTTCTCGCCGGCACGCGTGATCATGCAGGACTTCACCGGTGTTCCCTGCGTCGTCGACCTCGCCACCATGCGGGAGGCGGTCGTGGACCTCGGCGGCGATGCCACCAGGATCAATCCGCTCGCCCCGGCCGAGCTGGTGATCGATCACTCTGTGATCGCGGACGTGTTCGGTCGCAGTGACGCCCTGGCGCTGAACACCGACATCGAGTACGGCCGCAACAAGGAGCGCTACCAGTTCCTGCGCTGGGGGCAGACCGCGTTCGACGAGTTCAAGGTGGTGCCCCCAGGCACGGGCATCGTGCACCAGGTGAACATCGAGCACCTGGCCCGGGTGATCATGGTGCGTGATGGCAGGGCCTACCCCGACACCGTCGTGGGCACCGATTCGCACACCACCATGGTCAATGGGCTGGGCGTCCTGGGTTGGGGCGTCGGGGGGATCGAGGCGGAGGCCGCCATGCTCGGCCAACCGGTGTCGATGCTCATCCCGCGGGTAGTCGGCTTCAAGCTCTCCGGTGCGCTGCCGGCGAGAGCCACCGCCACCTGCCTCGTGCTCACGATCACGGAGATGCTGCGCAAGCATGGTGTGGTCGGCAAGTTCGTGGAGTTCTACGGCGAGGGAGTGGCTTCGGTGCCGCTCGCGAACCGCGCCACCATCGGCAACATGAGCCCCGAGTACGGTTCCACAGCGGCCATCTTCCCCATCGACGCGGAGACGCTGCGCTACTTCGCGCTCACGGGACGCAGCTCGGAGCAGATCGCGGTCGTCGAGGCGTACGCCAAGGCCCAGCGCCTGTGGCACGACACCAGCGCGGCCGACTACGTCGAGCCCATCTACAGCGAGTACATCGAACTCGACCTCTCCACTGTGGTCCCCTCCATTTCCGGCCCCAAGCGACCGCAGGATCGCATCGCGCTCAGCGAGTCGAAGGCCGCGTTCGAGCGGTCACTGCCCGGCTACCTGTCCGCTAGGTCGGCCGTGGGAGCAGTGCCGGTGACCCTCGAAGACGGTCGCGCCACGCGCATCGCCAACGGAGACGTCGTCATCGCGTCCATCACCTCCTGCACGAACACCTCCAACCCGTCCGTGATGCTCGGTGCCGGCCTGCTGGCAAAGCACGCGGTCGAGAAGGGGCTCACCTCCAAGCCCTGGGTCAAGACGACGCTTGCCCCCGGCTCCCAGGTGGTGACGGACTACTACGACAAGTCGGGGCTCACCCCGTACCTCGAGTCACTGGGCTTCTTCCTCGTCGGCTACGGCTGCGTCACCTGCATCGGCAACTCGGGACCCTTGCCCGAGCCCATCTCCAAGGCCGTCAATGAGCAGGACGTCACCGTCGTGTCGGTCCTCTCGGGCAACCGCAACTTCGAGGGCCGCATCAACCCGGACGTGAAGATGAACTACCTCGCCTCGCCGCCGCTCGTCATCGCCTATGCGTTGGCAGGCAGCATGGACTTCGACTTCGAGCGGGAGCCACTGGGCCAGGATCCGTCGGGCAACGACGTGTTCCTGCGTGACATCTGGCCGACCCCTGCGGAGGTGGAGGCGACCATCGCCTCTGCCATCGACCCCAGGATGTTCGCCGAGCGCTACGCGCACGCCTTCGAGGGCGATGCGCGATGGAAGGCGCTTCCGATCCCGACCGGTTCCACCTTCGACTGGGCGGATGACTCCACCTACGTGCGCAAGCCACCGTACTTCGAGGGCATGCCGCGGACGCCGAAGCCGGTCACCGACATTGCAGGCGCCCGGGTGCTCGCCAAACTCGGCGACTCCGTGACCACCGACCACATCTCTCCTGCGGGTTCCATCAAGGCCGAGACGCCGGCCGGGCAGTACCTGCTCGCGCACGGTGTGGCCAAGCCGGATTTCAACTCCTACGGGTCGCGACGCGGCAACCACGAGGTCATGATCCGCGGCACCTTCGCCAACATCCGCCTGCGCAACCAGTTGCTGGACGGCGTCGAGGGCGGGTTCACCCGCGACTTCTCGCAGGACGGCGGTCCGCAGGCCTACATCTACGACGCATCCGTGAACTACCAGGCTGCCGGCACACCGCTGGTGGTGCTGGCAGGCAAGGAATACGGATCCGGTTCGTCGCGGGACTGGGCGGCAAAGGGGACGGCGCTGCTCGGCGTCAAGGCGGTCATCGCCGAGTCCTACGAGCGCATCCACCGTTCCAACCTGATCGGGATGGGCGTGCTCCCGCTGCAGTACTTGGCCGGCGTCAACGCGACATCCCTGGGACTGGACGGCACCGAGACGTACGCGGTCTCCGGTGTGACCGCACTGAACGACGGCGTCACGCCGAAGACCGTACGGGTCAGTGCCACTCGGGCCGACGGCAGCGTGGTCGCCTTCGACGCGGCGCTGCGCATCGACACCCCCGGAGAGGCCGAGTACTACCGCCACGGTGGCATCCTGCAGTACGTCCTGCGATCGCTCCTCTAGGGAGCGGATGCGTGGTGGGGCCCGGACCGGCTGGTCCGGGCCCCACCACTGTCAGGGGACCCGGGCATCATGGCGGCATGGCAATCTCGAACTGGCCGGATGAGGTCTGGCTCCCACAGCGCCTGGGCTGGGAGCGCACGGCCGTCCAGTGGCTGTTCAACTGGGTGGCTCCCGAGTTGCGTGGGGTCACGGCGTTCCAACGCCACCCGCTCCTCCTGAGCCACTTGGTGCTGCACGACATCGACGCCACCATCGAGGGTCATCGGAAGGCCTACGCAAGTGCGCGCCGCGTGCTCTCGGAAGCGGTGGGCCCCGAATCCATCAGCGTCTGCCTGGCGGCCCTGGCCGCTGACGCCGCGCGGTGGCGTCTGCGCCGGGCCCAGACCGAGGCCGTGCATGCCGCGCTCGCCGTACACTGCAGTAATGCGTTTCCTGCCCCGGATCGGCAAGCCAGCTGATCTCGCCGCCCTCTCGTACGCGGACCTGAATGTCCTCGCGGCCGAGATCCGCGCCTTCCTCGTGGAGAAGGTCTCGAAGACGGGCGGCCACCTTGGCCCCAACCTGGGAGTCGTCGAACTCACGATCGCGCTGCATCGGGTGTTCGCGTCGCCGACCGATGCCCTCGTCTGGGACACCGGGCACCAGGCCTACGTGCACAAGCTGCTCACCGGCCGGGCTGCCGGCTTCGATGCTCTTCGCCAGCGCGGCGGACTCAGCGGCTACCCCTCACGCTCGGAGAGCGTCCACGACATCCTCGAGAGCTCCCATGCCTCCGCAGCGCTCTCCTGGGCCGATGGCATCGCCAAGGGATGGCAGATCCAAGGGCTGCTCGGTGCCCGCCACGTCGTGGCCGTGGTCGGAGACGGTGCACTCACCGGTGGCATGGCCTGGGAGGCGCTGAACAACATCGCGGCGGCCAAGGAGCGTCCTCTCGTCATCGTGGTCAACGACAATGCGCGTTCGTATGCACCGACCATCGGCGGCCTCGCCCACCACCTGTCAACGCTGCGCGTCACCAACGGCTATGAGAAGTTCCTCGGATGGGGCAAGCGGGCGCTGAAGCGCACACCCCTGGTCGGACAGCGGTTGTTCGAGGCGGCCCATGGCATGAAGAAGGGCCTCAAGGACATGGTGGCCCCGCAGGGCATGTTCGAGGACCTCGGGCTCAAGTACGTCGGCCCCATCGACGGGCACAACATCGAAGCCCTGGAACAGGCGTTGCGGCGTGCCAAGGACTTCGGTGGGCCGGTGATCGTGCACTGCATCACCGAGAAGGGACGCGGCTACCTGCCTGCGACGGCGGACGAGTTGGAGAAGTTCCATGCCGTCGGCAGCATCGATCCGGCGACTGGCATCCCCCTGAAGCCAGCGGGCACCACCTGGACACGGACCTTCAGTGACGAGATGGTGCAGATCGGCCGTGAACACCCGGAGGTGGTGGCGATCACCGCGGCCATGCTGGGCCCCACGGGTCTCGATGCCTTCTGCGAGGCCTATCCCGACCGCACCTTCGACGTGGGCATCGCCGAGCAGCACGGGGCGGCATCCGCGGCGGGGCTGGCCTTCGCCGGGCTGCACCCGGTGTTCGCCGTCTACGCCACCTTCCTGAACCGCGCATTCGACCAAGTGCTCATGGACTGTGCGCTGCACCGGGCCGGGGTCACGTTCGTGCTCGATCGCGCTGGCGCGACCGGTGACGACGGCGCCAGCCACAACGGGATGTGGGACATCGCCATGCTCCACATGGTGCCCGGGCTGCGCCTCGCCGCCCCACGCGACGAGGCCACGCTGCGGGCTGCGCTGCGCGCGGCCATCGCCGTCGACGACGCACCCACGGTCGTGCGCTACCCCAAGGGAGCGCTGGCGGCCGAGCTTCCCGCGGTGCGCAGATCCGGCGATGTCGACGTCCTACTCGACGGGGTGACGGCGACCGTCCTCCTCATCGGGATGGGCGTAGGGGCGCAACTCGCCATGGGGGTGGCGGAGGCGCTCGCCCAGCAGGGGATCTCCGCGATGGTGGTGGATCCACTCTGGATCCAGCCCACCTCACCCACCCTCATCGAGCTGGCCCGCGGCCATGCGGTCGTGGCCACCATCGAGGACGGGATCCGCGACGGCGGCGCCGGCAGTGCGTACGCGGCTGCGCTGGTGGACGCCGGCATCACCACACCGGTGCACGTATTCGGCCTGCCCACCACCTTCTTCGACCACCAGACCCGGCCGCAGTTGCTTGCTGCGTGCGGCTTGACCTCCGCGGACATCGCCCGGCAGTTGGAGGCCCTGATCGTGAGTGGCTCGGCCTCGAGGACTGTCTCCATCGAGGGCTGAGGTCTCAGGCCCTCCCGGCCTGCGCCAGCGCTTCGGAGAGTGGTTCGAGCAGTTGCTGCACTTGCCAGGCACGGCAGCCCTGTTGCTCGAGGAAGGTGGCCGGGTCGCTGCTTCCCTGCCAGCACAGTTGACGTATGGCATCCGGCGGCACCAGGACCTCCGCGGCGATGCCCAGGGCCTCGGCCGTGGCGACAACCGCCGGTCGCACGACTTCCCAGCGTTGCGCGGCTTCGGGGTTCCGCTGTGCCCAGGCACGTGGCGGTGGGATGGACCCCTCGGCCATGGTGCGCCGAGGGAGTTGCGCGTCCGGCAGGGCCAGCGCCGCCTCGACGGCTGCCCACCAGTAGTCGGGGTCCTTGCGGACATTGCGGCTGTGCACCGGACGGAGTGCGCTCAGCGCCCGGGCGCTCGTCGGTTGGTGCTTGGCGACGTCGATGATGACCGTGTCGTGGAGCACGCGCCCGGGGCTGACATCGAGTTCGCGGGCCCGCGCGTCACGTGCCTCCCACAGGGCGCGGACGATGGCCAGCCTCCGTGCCTCGCGCAGCGCGTGGAGGCCGGAGACCCGGCGCCAGGGTTCCGCCCGCGGCGCCGGACCGGTGAAGCCAAGCAGCAGTGCGCGTTCCTGCTCGTACCACGGCAGGCGATCGGTCGCCTGCAGGTCGAGCACGAGTTGCTCGTGCAACTGCACGAGGAACTCGACATCGAGTGCGGCGTAGGCCAGCCACTCATGGGGCAGTGGGCGGGTCGACCAGTCGACGGCCGAATGCTCCTTGGCGAGCACCACGCCCAATTCCTGCTCGAGCAGGGCGCCCAGTCCCACTCGCGGGCGGCCGAGCAGTCGTCCGGCGAGTTCGGTGTCGAACACGGAACTCGGCGTGAAGCCCGCCTCCCGCAGGCAGGGCAGGTCCTGGGTCGCTGCGTGCAGGATCCAGGGGAGACCGTTCACCACCTCGACGAGCGCCTGGTAGTCCGCGGTCGTGGTGGGATCGAAGAGTGCGATGCCGATGTCATTGCGTGCGAACTGCAGCAGGTAGGCGCGCTGGCTGTACCGGTAGCCACTCGCACGCTCCGCGTCGACGGCGAGCAGCCCACTGCCGTTGGCGAGCTGCTCGGTGATGGCACGGACCTGGGCCGCGTCGAACGCGACCTCCGGCACTCCGCCCGAGGGGACGGCGTGCGTGATCTCCCGTGGCGCCGTGCCCGGATCCTCGACCGTCATGGGCGCTTGCGCAGCGCAGCCACGCCGTCGGTGAGTGGGATCAACCCTGCGGAGGTCGAGAGCAGGTCGCACCAGGCGAGCAGGCTGCTGGCGGCGGAGGTCGGTGCGACCGTCCAGGATGCGCGGAGTTCGATAGCGCCCTCAGGCGCGCGATCGGCGATCTCCCCGAAGGACTGGGACCCGGAACGGCTCACCGTCCCCGAGCGGGCGACGACTTCGACGCCCCTCGCGACGAGGGCCTCGTTGAGCCAGTCCCAGCCCACCTCGAGCAGGAAGGGATCGACGGCGAGCTCGGCCTCGAGCGCGGCGTGCACGAAGATGACGACGCGCGTGTTCCCCTGCCACTCCGGCTGCCCGGCGGGTTCGTGCAGGAGCACGAAGCGCCCGTGCGCGAGTTCCAACTCACCGTCGAGCACTTCTCCGTTGAACGCCAGGCCATGCGCGGCCAGACGCACGGGAGCAGGGACATCGTCCAACGAGATCTCCGCGCGCACCGCGGAGGATCGACGGGCGGCGTCCACTGCGATCTCGATCTCCGGCCAGGCGTCCGCGGCGCTCGGGATCGGTTTCACCACTCAAGGCTATGTGCCGGAGGCGTGGGTTCCATGTGGGCGCGCCGTAGGCTTCAGCGATGGCCGCAGTCCTCGCCCTCCTGTCCAGCATGGTGTGGGGAACCGGGGATTTCTGCGGCGGCCTGCTCTCGAGAAGACGCAATGCCGTGGCGGTTGTCATCGCCATGCAGTGGTTCGGATTGCTCACGATCGCGGCCTGGAGCCTGCTGACCGATGCCTGGGCGTTCGGCTCCTTCGTGTGGGCCGGCGTGGGGGCCGGGGTCGCCGGCACCCTGGGGCTCATGGCGTTCTACCGGGCCCTCGCCATCGGCACCATGGGCATCGTGGCGCCCATTGCCGCGCTCGCAGTGGTGGTGCCGCTGGTGTACGGCCTCACGCGCGGCGAGAGTCCCTCGGCCATCCAGTGGGCCTCCATCGTGGTGGCGATCGTCGGGGTCATCGCCGCCAGCGGACCCGAGTTGAGCGGAGGCTCCTCGCCACGCCCGCTCATCCTCGCGAGTGTGGCGGCCCTCCTGTTCGGCGTGGCGCTCGCCTTCATGGCCTCCGGCGCGGTGAGCGCCGGCGGATCCCCGGCCATGACGATCCTCACCATGCGTGTCGTGCAGGTGCTCATCGGCCTGGGCATCTGGGCCCATTGGCGTGGCGTCGGCGGTATCACGCGAGGGGATCTGCCCTTGGCCGCGACCACCGGCGTCTTCGATGTCAGCGCCAACCTCATGTACGCGGTGGCGGCCGCCATCGGCCCCATCACCATCGTGGCGGTCCTGGGTTCGATGATGCCGGTGGCGACCGCCTTGCTGGGGCGCCTGTTCCTGCATGAGCGGCTCACCGGATTGCAGTACGCCGGCATCGCGTTGGCACTGCTCGGCGCCGTCGGCATCAGTGCCGGATAGCTTCGACTGCGGGAAGCTGTGCGCGCCGATGATGCCGCGCAGCAGGCGGGCGCCCTATGCATGCGCCGGCGCCTGCGAACGTTCGACTTCCAGCAGTGCCTGCTTGACCTCAAGGCCCCAGGCGTAGCCCGCCAGACCACCGTCCGACCGGATGACCCGATGACAGGGGATGGCGAGCGCCACGGGATTGTTGGCACAGGCACTCGCCACGGCTCGCACCGCCCTTGGCTTCCCGACCGTTGCCGCCACCTCGCTGTAGCTGCGCGTTTCTCCTTGCGGGATCTGTCGAAGCGCTTGCCAGACCCGAGCCTGGAATGCCGTACCGCGGACGTCGACCGGTAGGGCAGGCGCTGCATCGCCCAGCGCCAGGGCTCGCAGGGCCACGAGCACATCTCGCAATGCCATCTCATCCTCGCGCAGGGTGGCGAGTGGAAACTCGCGGGCGACCTCCGCGACGAGCGCCTGCCGGTCCAGTCCGATCCGAGCGGCACACAGTCCCTCCTGCGACGCCACGGCGATGATGAGACCTACGGCCGACGGGGTGACCGCCCAGAGCAGTGACACGCCGGGCGCCCCCGCCGCATAGGTTGCGGGCGGCATTCCGAGTTGCCGCCCTGCCTGCTCGTAGAACGCGCGCACGGATCCGTAGCCGGCGTCATACAAAGCGTTCGAGACCTTGGCGGAACGTCGGAGTTCCCCACGAACCGCCGCTGCCCGGAGTGCGCGTCCGTAGGCAGCGGGTGACGTGCCGATGGTCTGGAAGTCCCGCTGGATCTGGCGCGGCGCGCAACCCACCAGGCGCGCCAGGTCAGCGAGCGAAACGGGGCCGCCGGCCGATTCCATCGCACGGCAACAGACGACGATTCTCTGTCTGGACTGCATTGCTGAACCATAGGTTGGCCCCGCCCACCTGCGCGTTCCGAAAAGCGACAGGGCGCATGCGAGGTCCCCGTCTCAAGCCCGCTGATCCCATGGTCGTGGCGGCGGGGCCGGATGCTACCCAACGCTTCCGTACCGCGGGGGCCGCGGCGATGGCCATGGCCCGAGCAGGTCGCGATGGGTTGACCAGCCGTCGAACTCAGTGCCTGGCGACCCGCTCGAACCGGGACACCACGAAGGCCGCTCCCAGATGGCGGGCGATGAGCCGGAAGCCATCCATGGGCAGGGCGAAGGCGGCGCCGACGTCGCCGACCATGGTCGGCGAATGGCTCAGCCACACGCGATCGATGCGGGTGGCCAAGGCGCTGTGCAACCGCACGCCCGCTTCCAGCAGGAGCCGTGGGCCGAGGGTTGCCCGGATGGCATCGAAGTCGTCGTTGCTCCGCAGGATGACCAACTCCGGGTGCTCGGCCAGGTTGTGCGCCCGTCGCGTGGCCAGGTGGCGCTCCGGCACGCGAATCGGCTTGTACTGCTCGCGGGCCGCCGTCGAGGCGCCGGTGATCACGGCATCGGAGGCCGCGCGGAGCGTGCGGAGCCACTCCAGGTCCTCGGGGCCGCTGATGCTCCGGGAGGACCCATCGGGGCCGCACAACTGACCGTCAAGGCTGATGACCAGGGAGAGGGCGAGCGCCGGCGGGAGTTGGAGGAGCGACTCCAGCGATGGCATCCCGACCTGCAGTTCCACGCGTGCAGTGTGGCAGACCTGGCGATGGCTTGCCGCCGCAGGCGCGTGCGGCGCGTGCAACCGCATGTGGCAGATTTCTCGCATGGCGTCGCTGACCGAGCACCGGCCGATCCCGTCGGCCGAGCAACTGCTTGCAGGCTTCGTCCCCCCGCCGCACTTCGACGGGGCCAGCTTCGACTCCTATCTGCCGCAGGACCCGACGCAGGCCCACGCCCTGGCGGACCTGCGGGCCTTCGCGGACGGATTGGGCCGACCGCGGCGACGCAGCCTGCTGCGACGCCCAGCGCCCCCCACGCTCGGCCGATACCTCGATGGCGGGTTCGGTGTCGGCAAGACGCACCTCCTAGCCGCGCTCTGGCGCGCCATCGACGTGCCAGCGGCGTTCGGGACGTTCGTCGGCTACACCAACCTGGTCGGCGCCCTGGGCTTCAGCAATGTGGTCGACGCGCTCGAGCAGTTCAGGCTCATCTGCATCGATGAGTTCGAGCTCGACGACCCAGGCGACACCGTCATGATGTCCTCGCTCTGCAGCAGGCTGGTGGAACGGGGGGTCGTCTTCGCCGCGACCTCCAACACCCTGCCCGACCAGTTAGGGGAGGGCCGATTCGCCGCCGACGAGTTCATGCGCGAGATCCAGGGGCTCGCCTCGCACTTCGCGGTCCTCCGCATCGACGGCGAGGACTACCGGCACCTGAACGTCGTCGCGCATGTGCAGAGCAAGCCCGCGGAGGCAGTGCGCCAGGCCATCGCGGAGATCCCCGGTGCCACCGTGGATGACCTCGACGTGGTGCTGGCCCATCTCGCCACGGTGCACCCATCGGGCTACCGCGAGATGCTGCGGGGCATCCCCGCTGTGGGCCTGCTCAACCTGCACACACTGCACGACCAGAACCAGGCACTGCGTCTCGTGGTGCTCGTAGACCGCATGTACGACCTCGACATCGCCGTGCACACCCAGGGCGTCAGCCTGCGGGAGCTGTTCGCACCGGAGATGCTCGCCGGTGGATACCGCAAGAAGTACTACCGGGCGCTCTCACGGCTGGCCGCACTGCACGCATAGCGCCGTGCCCGGACCCGATGCTGCGATCGAGGTCCGGGCACGGCGCGCGCTTCAGGACTTGCGCAATGCGCCGGGTCGCGCGTAGCGGATCCAGGTGACAGCGGTGCAGGCCACGGCCCAGGCAGCGCCGATCCAGAAGAAGGTGAGCGCACCGAAGGTGGCCAAGCCGACGCCGAAGAAGAAGGGCCCGTAGGCGGCGATGGCGCTCGTCCAGCCGATCACGCCACCGGCTTGACGGCGCTCGAAGATCATCGGCATCTGCTTGAAGGTCGAGGCGTTCCCCACACCGGAGAAGAAGAACAGCGCGACCATGCCGTAGAGGAACCCGTGGAAGCCGCTCTCCAGCGCGGCCGGGCCACCGGTGACGTCAGGGGAGAGGAATTGCATGGTGTAGAAGATGCTCCCCAGGATCCCGACGCCCGAGACGACCGTCCACACTCCGCCGCCCATCCGATCGGTCAATGGTGAGAAGGCGACCCGTGCGCCGGCTCCCACCAAGGGGCCGATGAACGCGTACTTGGCAGCATCAGGCACGCTGTAGCCCGCGATGAGTGCGTGTGTCGAGCCATCGGCCATGGTCTGGACGATCGCAGCATTGCCGGCGCCGTAGAGGTTCTTGATGAGCAGACCGAACTGCGCGGACAACCCGGAGAAGGTCCCGAAGGTCATGATGTACAGCGCCGTCATGATCCAGGTGTCGGAGTTGCTGAAGATGTCCATCTGCTGCTTGAAGTTCGCGGTCACGGGAACGCTCTTCAGCATGGTCCAGGCCAGGATGGCGCCGACGATCACGAACGGCACGTACACGAACGCGGAGTTCTGGTACCACTGCACGGAATCCAGCCCGGTGGCCGGGTTGTGGAACTTCTGGGATGCGCCGAGGGCGCCGATCATCGAGAAGCCCACGACCCATGGCGTCACGAACTGCACCAGGCTCACACCGAAGTTGCCGATGCCCGCCTGCAGGCCGAGTGCGGTGCCGGAGAGTCGTCGCGGGAAGAAGTACGACGTGCTCGGCATGAAGCCCGAGAAGGCACCGCCGCCGATCCCCGACATGAATGCGAGCACCATGAACGTCGTGTAGGTGGTCGACGTGCTCTGGATGGCGATGCCCCAACCGACGAGTGGGATCAGCAGCAGGAGGCTGGTGAGCGTCACCATGCGTCGTGTTCCCATGATCGGGGGCAGGAACATCCAGACCAGGCGCAGTGTGCCGCCCGCGAGACCCGGCATGGCGGTCAGCCAGTACAGCTGGTCCTTGGTGAGTGCGAAGCCCAGGCCCTGCAGCTTGGGCGCGATGGCGCTGGCGAGGAACCAGGTGGCGAAGGCCAGTGTCAGGTTGAAGGTGGTGATGGTGAGGGTCCGCCAGGCGACCGACGACTCCCATTTGGTCTCCGGCTGCCAGTCCTGCAGCCACTCGCTCCCGGTCTTGGTTGCCATGGGGTCCTCTTCTCCTAGGCGTGGTGGTGTTCGAAGTCGTTGATGAGTTGGGGTGATTGCTCCTGCAGCAGCCGGTGCACGGTGAGGTGCATCCAGCCGAAGCAGGCGAGGGTGAGTGCGAAGAGCACAGCGAAGGGCGCCGTGGGCAGGCCACTGAACTGCGTGGCATAGCCGAAGAGCGGGAGCAGGAAGAATCCGCCGAGGGCACCCAGCATGCCCACCAGTCCACCCACGGAGCCCACGTGGTTGGGGAAGTACTCGGGGATGTGCTTGTAGACGGCAGCCTTGCCGATCCCCATGGAGCACCCCAGCAGCACGACGAACAGTGTGAACGGCAGGATCCCCAGATTCCAGGGTAGGACGTCCACGGCACCTCCCGACACCTTGGCTTCGAGCACCTGCACGGTGATGTGCCCGTTCGGCATCATGAGCAGGCCGCTGGTGGCAGCCATGAGTGAGTAGGTCCAGTACATGACCCGCCGGGCGCCGAAGCGATCCGAGAGGGCGCCACCCAGCGGTCGCAGCAGGGACGCGGGGAAGATGAAGAGCGCAGTGAGCAGGGCGGCCTGCCAGAGGGGGACGCCGTACTGCGTCTCGAAGTACTTGGGGAGGGCGGACGAGAGTGCCACGTACGCTCCGAAGACGGACACGTAGTACAGGCTGAAGCGCCACACGCGCACCTCTCGCAGGGGTGTCAACTCATGCATGAAGTGCCGTGACGCGGCGGGCTTTCGATCCGGTTTCGGGGACATTACGAAGAGCGCTGCCGCGGTGACGAGGATCAGGGCGGTGTAGATCACCGGCACCACGCGCCAGCCGCCGATCACTGCACCACCGAGGAAGACTGA
Source organism: Actinomycetes bacterium (assembly GCA_021784375.1). The sequence continues at coordinate 16,547 of JAJXSV010000019.1, forward strand.
CCCTGTGGTGGCGCTGATGAGGACGGGGCCGATGAACTTCGTCGCGGAGGCCCCCACGTTTCCGGCCCCGAACACCCCGAGTGCGAAGCCCTGCTGATCGCGTGGGAACCAGGCGCTGTTCCAGGCGATGCCTGTGCTGAACGAGTTGCCGGCGAAGCCGATGAGGAACGCCAGCACGAACAGCATGGTGACGCTGTGCACCTGGGACAGGAGGAACGTCGGGACCGCGGCGAGCAGCATGATGACGAGCATGACGACACGGCCGCCGAACTTGTCGGCCCAGATGCCGGTTGCCAGGCGCCAGATCGAACCGTTGAGCACGGGGAGCGCGGTGAGCCAGTAGAACTGGGTGTCACTGAGCCCGAACTCCTGCTGGATCGGGATGGCGAGGATTCCGAACTCCAACCACACCGCGAACATCAAGGTGAAGGCGATGGTGGAGAGGGTCAGAACCCGGCGTCGTTGCGATGTCTCGTTGCTCACGCTTGCTCCTGCTCTTGCCCCCGCTCTTGCCCCCGCGCGTAGTATTCACAAGTACGAGAATTAGAAATAGGGACCTAAGGCCATATAAGCGCATGCGGCGAATTGGGAGCATGGCCGCCTCCCCGTTAGGAGAACGCGATGACGACCCCGATGGACGATCCCTTCGTCGACCTCATGATTTCCGCGCGCTCACTGCTCACGAAGTCCGAGGTCTCGCCGGACCATCGGGCCGTGTATCGCATCGGCGGTCGCGATGGTGACGTCTTCTACCGGAACCGCTGGTCGCACGACAAGGTCGTGCGTTCCACGCACGGTGTGAACTGCACCGGCTCCTGCTCGTGGAAGGTGTACGTCAAGGACGGGGTCATCACCTGGGAGACGCAGCAGACCGACTACCCCTCCGTGGGACCCGATTCGCCGGAGTACGAACCTCGCGGCTGCCCGCGCGGTGCCGCCTTCTCCTGGTACACCTACTCGCCCACCCGCGTGCGCTACCCGTACATCCGCGCCCGTCTCGCGGAGCTCTATCGGGCGGCCAAGGCACGGTGCGGGGGTGACCCCGTCGACGCCTGGGCCTCGATCGTCGAGGATCCTGAGGCGGCGCGGGACTACAAGTCGCTCCGCGGCCGCGGTGGC
>JAJXSV010000259.1 GCA_021784375.1 Actinomycetes bacterium
GACTGCTTATCGAACCCCCGATACAACTCATCAAGCTCCGCGCTCGGCTGAGGCTGCCCGCCAACCGGCTGCGCCGGGAACCGCACCGGCAACATGAAATCATCGGTGGTAGACACGGCGTTCGTTTCCTGGGTGGTGGTGGCGCTCATCAGTGCACCAGCAGGTCTGCCGCGGACGCGTCGACGGCAAGCACGGAGTTGAGGGACGAGCGCTTCGTCGCAATCTCCGTGACCAGGAGCAGCACCGCGGCGGTGAGCGCGGCGCCCGCGAAGGCGAACATGTTGCGCGACACCGGATTGCCACCGAGTGCGCTGCTCGTCACCAGATAGCCGCCCGCATAGGGGGCGATGACGGCGCCGATGCGACCGATGCCGAACGAGAAGCCCAGACCCGTGCCACGCAGGCGCGGCGGGTAGTGAGAGGCGATGGCGGCGAGGATGAGGCAGAGGGTGCCGTGCGTGCCGATGCCGGCGAACACGAAGGCTGTGTAGATGGGCGCCACGGTGTGCGGCTGCACCACGAACAGGTAGCCGAGCCCGACCGCTGCTCCCAGGGCGGCTACGACACCGCTGCGCACGGCGCCGAAGCGCACGCCGCCCCAAGCTGTGACGAAGGAGCCGATGACGGCGCCCAGGTTGAGGGCGACCAGGAAGTACAGCGGATTGCCCATGTTGTACTTGGTCGCGTCGCCCTGCATGAGCTTGGGGATCCAGGTGGCCAGGCCGTACCAGGTGAACATCACGGCGAAGGTCGAGAGCAGGAACATCAGGGAGGCCAAGCCGTAGGGCTTGCGCAGGATGCTCGTGAAGGTCGGCTTCACGTTCTCTGCGTGCCCGTGCTGCTCGGATTCCTCACGGAGATCGAGCCCGTACTGCCTCGCCACCTGCAGGGCTTCCGCCGTGCGACCGTGGGCGTGCAGCCACACGGCGGATTCCGGGAGCAGGAAGTGGACGATGGGCAGGATCACGACCAGTCCGACGGCTGCGATGAAGTACATCCACTTCCAGTCGTACGAGCGCAGCACGGGAATGGCGATGAACGCGGCCAGGGTGCCGCCGACGGGGACACCGGACATCATGATCGTCGACACGATCGAGCGCTTGGCGCGACTGACGAACTCAGCCGTGAGGGCATTGGCGGAGGGCACCAGGCCGCCCAGCCCGATGCCGGCCAGCACGCGGAAGAGGCCGAAGGTGTACTTGTCGGCCGCGAGTCCGCAGGCGATGGTGAACACCGAGAACACGGTGGTCGAGAGCAGGATGCTGCGGCGGCGGCCCAGGCGGTCGGCCATGACGCCGGCGCCGGTGGCACCGATCACCATGCCGAGGAAGGCCAGGCTGCCCATGAATCCGGCTTCCGGGGGCGTGAGGTTGAACGCATGCATGAGCGCGGGCACGGTGGTGCCGTACACAATGAGGTCGTAGCCGTCGAAGACGACGATGCTCCAGGTGATGGCTACGACGAGCCAGGCTGAACGGGGCTTAAGGCCCAGGGAGGTTGTTAGGTTGGTCACAGGCGAAGGGTGCGACACGGGACCTAAGTCCCGACAGGAGATTCTGCTGTGAAGAACAAGCCCGCCTACTGGATCGCCAGCGTGGACCACGCGCTGCGCCTCGCCATCATCCTGCACGTCGAGGGACCGCTCACCGTCTCGGCGGCGGCGAAGCGACTGGGCGTCGCCCGTTCGACCGCGCACCGCCTGCTCTCCATGCTCGTCTACCGCGACTTCGCGGTGCAGGACGCGGACCGCGTCTACCTGCCGGGCCCGCTCCTCGCCATGGGTCCCACGGACTTCGAGCATGCCGCACGCCTGCGCTCCATCGCCCTGCCGCACTTGCAGCGGCTCACGGATCACCTGCAGGAGTCGACGCAGTTGCAGATCCTGTCGGGCAGTCATGTGCGCTTCGTCGCCACCGTTGAGGCAGCGCGCCTTCCCCGCGTGGGCAATCGCGAGGGCATGGTGCAGCCGGCCCACCTCTCCTCGGCGGGGAAGGCGATGCTGGCGCACCTGCCTCCCGAGCGCCTCGAGCGCACCTACATCGACATGGAGGAGATGCAATTGCGGGACCTGCCCCCCCGCGCCCGGCTGGAGGCGGAACTGGTCGGCATCCGCGGTCGAGGCTTCGCCATCAACCTGGGCGAGACGGAGCAGGGGCTGGTCGCCATCGGACGGGCACTGCGCTGGAACGGCGGCGCCGCCGCCGGCATCTCGATCTCCATGCCGGCACAGCGCTATGACGAGGCGAGGCTCACACGCTACGTCGCAGGACTCAATGCCGCGGCCAACGCCCTGGAGCAGGAGCTCATCGCGACCGTAGGGCCCTGACCGGCTTCATGACGGGCGCGCGAGGAGCTGCTCGCGCACCTTGGCGCGAAGCACCTTCCCCACCACCGAGCGCGGGAGGGCGTCGACGAATGCGATGCGACGCGGCACCTTGTACGCGGTGAGCATGCGACGGCAATCCTGGCGTAGGGCCTCGGGATCCAGCGTCACACCGGCTGTCGCCACGACGGCGGCGGCCACGATCTCGTGGTCGCCCTCGGGGAGCGACGTGACAGCGACCTCCGCCACTCCGGGCAGCGTGCTGAGCGCCGCCTCCACCTCGGAGGGGTACACGTTGAAGCCGCCCACCAGGATGAGTTCCTTGATGCGATCGACGATGTGCAGGAATCCGTCCTCGTCCTGGACGACGACGTCGCCGGTTCGCAGCCAGCCCTCCGGGAGCAGTGTGGCCGCCGTCTCCTCGGCGCGGTTCCAGTAGCCGACGAACACCTGCGGGCCCTGAACGAGCAACTCACCCGCGGTGCCCGGGGGCACCTCCGCGTAGGGATTGAGCGGGTCCACCACGCGGATGCGCGTCGAGGGGTATGGAATCCCGATGGAGCCCGGTCGTCGCGCGCCTGAGATGGGATTGCCGACGGAGATCGGCGAGGACTCTGTCATGCCGTAGCCCTCGATGAGCAGGCCCCCGGTCACGCGCTCCCACTGCTCGACGATGCCCGGGGGCAGCGACATGGCGCCTGCCAAGGCCACCTTGACGGAGGTGAGATCGCTGTGCTTGCGGCCCGCCGTTTCCACCAGTCGCGGATACATCGGCGGTACGCCGGGCAGGAATGTGCACGGCCGGCGTCGCATGGCCTCGATGACCATGTCCGGGTCGAACTTCGGGAAGAGCACGACGGTTGCGCGCATCATCATCGCCGTAGTGAGGCAGAGGGTGAGGCCGTAGGCGTGGAACATGGGCAGGACCGCATAGAAGGTCTCCTTGCCGGGGGTGAGCATGGGGACCCAGGCCACGGATTGCGCAGCATTCGCAACGAGATTTCGGTGGGTGAGGATCGCGCCCTTGGGGACGCCGGTGGTCCCGCCGGTGTACTGCAGCAGTGCGATGTCGTTGGGCCCTGGTGCGAGGATGTCGTCGGCGATCGGGCTCGCGCCGGCGAGGAACTCGCGCCAGGTCTGCAGGCCCTCAGCGTGCTTCGTCATGGCGGCCCGAGTGGCGCGCGCCTTGGCCACGGGCACGCGCAGCAGGAGTCGCTTGGTGAGCGGAAGCGATCTTGACATGTCGACGGCGACCACTGGCGCGCCATTTGCCGCAGTGGCCGCGGAACCCGCAACCACGTCCCACGCGATGATGACCCGCGGCTGGTGATCGGCGAACTGGTGTGCGAGTTCGGGCTGCGTGTACAGCGGATTGTGCTCGACGACGATGGCGCCGAGGCGCAGCGCGGCGTAGAAGGCCACCACATGCTGCGGGCAGTTCGGAAGCACGATGGCGACGCGATCTCCGGCACGGATGCCACGGTTGTGCAGCGCCCCGGCCGCGCGCAGGACCTGTGCGTGGAGCTCGGCATAGGTGGTGGTGGCGCCCATGAAGTCGAGGGCCACGCGACCCGGATCGACCCTTGCCGCATTGACCAGGATGTCGAACAGGGATCCATCGGGGATCGTGGCATCGGCGGGAACGTCCGGCGCGTAGTGGGCCAGCCACGGTCGATCCTGCGCC
>JAJXSV010000260.1 GCA_021784375.1 Actinomycetes bacterium
GACGAGCACTACGACACCATCTCCGCCTTCATCAAGAGCGTCCGCGGCTCCGACGTCGATGCCGCCCTGCACTGGCTGGCGAAGATGCTCGTAGCCGGGGAGGATCCGCGCTTCATCGCCCGGCGGCTGGTGATCCTGGCGTCTGAGGACATCGGGATGGCGGATCCGTCGGCGCTCCAGACGGCCACGGCGGCGATGCATGCGGTGGCACAGATCGGCATGCCGGAGGCACAGCTGACCTTGGCGCAGGCCACCGTGCACTGCGCCACGGCCCCCAAGAGCAATGCGGTGTACCGCGCCATCAACGCCGCCGTCGCGGATGTGAAAGCGGGCCGCACCGGGCGTGTCCCCCCGCACCTGAGCAATTCCACCTTCGGCAAGCGCGAGGCGGAGCTGGGCTATCGCTACCCCCATGACGAGGCGTCCGGTGTGGTGGAGCAGGAGTACGGGCCCGTCGGCTCCCCGCTGCCGCCGTACTACGATCCCGCGGACCGCGGCCACGAGGCCCGCCTGCGCTCCCTGGTGGAGCACCTGCGCGCAGCCGTCCACGGCGACCAACCCTGAACCCGGTTCCCGTCGTGCTGCGTGCTTTCCAACGCACTTCCCCTCCGCGAATGGGCTTTGGAGCAGGCGGACGGGGCTGGAGGGGACACGGGAGCGGGGGAAGTGCTGGAGTTGCGCCCGATAGTCTTGGGCGTCGCAATCTGTGAGGGATGGGGCGCCATGAGACGGTTGTTCTGGTTCGGTCTGGGGATCTATGCCGGCGTGCAGCTGAGCCGTCGGGGCAAGCAGGAGTGGCAGGCGGTCAAGTCGGATCCACTCCGCGAGGTCGACCGCGTCATCCGCTTCGCAACTCCGCTGGTGCGCAGTGCGATCCGCACGGTGCGCCCGTCGAATGGGGTCTGATGGAATCCGCTGAGATTCGCCAACGCTTCCTGTCGTTCTTCGAGCGGAACGGGCACACGGTCGTGCCTTCAGCGTCGCTGCTGCTCGATGACCCGACGCTGCTGTTCGTCAACGCCGGCATGGTGCCGTTCAAGCCCTACTTCCTGGGCGAGGCGGTGCCGCCGTACCCCCGTGCCACCAGTGTGCAGAAGTGCGTGCGCACACTCGACATCGAGGAGGTCGGGAAGACCACCCGTCACGCCTCCTTCTTCCAGATGTGCGGCAACTTCTCCTTCGGCGACTACTTCAAGTCCGGCGCCATCCCCTTTGCCTGGAACCTGCTCACCGGCTCGCAGTCCGATGGGGGCTTCGGTTTCGAACCCGACCGTCTGTGGGTGACGGTGCTCGGCGATGACCAGGAGGCCATCGACATCTGGCTGCAGACCGGGGTCCCTCGCGAGCGCATCCAGAGCCGCGGCTTCGCGGACAACTACTGGTCGATGGGCGTCCCCGGACCTGGGGGCCCTTGCTCCGAGATCTACTTCGATCGCGGGCCCGAGTACGGCCGCGAGGGTGGGCCGGAGGCGGACGAGGATCGCTACCTCGAGGTGTGGAACCTGGTGTTCATGCAGGACGAGTTGAGCACCGTCCGCTCCAAGGTCGACTTCGACATCGCGGGGAGCCTGCCGAAGAAGAACATCGACACCGGTATGGGCCTGGAGCGCATGGCCGCGCTCCTGCAGGGCGTTGAGAACATCTACGAGATCGACACCACCCGGATCATCCTCGACCGCGCGTCCGAGCTCACCGGGGTGAAGTACGGGCTCGATGAGAAGACGGACATCCGACTGCGCGTCATCGCCGACCACGCGCGCACCTGCGCCTTCCTCATCGCCGACGGGGTGCTGCCATCGAATGAGGGTCGCGGCTACGTGCTGCGGCGCATCATGCGGCGGGTGGTGCGCAACATGCGGATCCTCGGGGCGCTCGACCCCACCATGGGTGAGCTGATCGATGCCTCGGTGCGCTCGATGAGCCCGCAGTACCCGGAGTTGAACGTCGCCCACTCGCGTGTGCGTTCCATCTCCGAGGCGGAGGAGGCAGCCTTCGTCTCGACCCTCAAGCAGGGCACCCAGATCTTCGACCTGGCGGTTGCGGATGCCAAGGCGCTGACCAAGGGCACCCCCACGCTGACCGGCGCATCGACCTTCGCGCTGCACGACACGTACGGCTTCCCCTTCGACCTCACCCTCGAGATGGCCGCGGAACATGGCGTGCACGTCGACGAGGACGGCTTCCGCAGGCTCATGAAGGAGCAGCGCGACCGCGCCAAGGCCGACGCCAAGGCCCGCAAGTCCGGGCTGACCTCACCGACGGTGTACCGCGAGGTGATGGAGCGCATCGGCACCACCAAGTTCACCGGCTATGACGAGGTGGTGACGGAGTCCACCATCGGCGGCATCGTCGCCGATGGCGTGGCCGTCAAGAGCGCGAAGGTCGGCGACACCGTCGAGATCATCATGTCCCGCACCCCGTTCTATGCGGAGTCCGGCGGGCAGTTGGGCGACCATGGTGTCATCGACGTGGCTGGGGGCGCAAAGGTCGACGTGTACGACGTGCAGTCACCGGTGCCCGGCATGTTCGTGCACAGGGCGACCATCGTCGACGGTGAGTTGACGCTCGGCGAGCACGCCGTCGGGCGAGTGGACCTCGAGCGCCGCAATGCCATCTCGCGGGCGCACACCGCGACGCACATGATCCACAAGGCCTTCCGCGAGATCCTCGGAGACACCGCGACGCAGATGGGCTCCGAGAACTCGCCCGGTCGCCTGCGCTTCGACTTCCCCTCGCCGAACGCCGTTCCCGACTCCGTGATGCATGACGTGGAGGCGCGCGTGAACACGCTGTTGCTCAACGACCTGCCGGTCACCGCGGAGTACATGTCGCAGGATGCGGCCCGCCGACTCGGTGCCATGGCCCTGTTCGGCGAGAAGTACGGCGACACCGTGCGGGTCGTGTCCGTGGGCGACTGGACGCGTGAACTCTGCGGCGGCACGCACACCAAGACGTCAGGCAACCTCGGCCTGGTGAAGTTCCTCTCCGAGGGATCCATCGGCGCGGGCGTGCGCCGCGTCGAAGCGCTCGTCGGCTCGGACGCCTACCGCTTCCTGGCGCGTGAGCACCTGCTCGTCAATCAACTCTCGGAGATGATCAAGGCGCGCCCGGAGGAACTCCCGGACCGCATCGAGCACATGATCGCACGGCTCAAGGACGTCGAACGGGAACTCGAGAAGGTGCGGATCGCCGCCCTGCGGGTCCAACTGGATGAGCTCGTCCGCACGGACGAGGTCGGCGACGTGGTGGTGAAGCGTGCCGTGCTACCCGAGGGGACCCCGGCCGCAGAACTCCGGAACCTCGTGGTGGAGCTGCGCGGGCAGATCCCCGAGCGCCACCAGGGTGTGGTCATCGGATTCGCCAGCGATGCCGGCAAGGTCTCGGTCGTCATCGCCGCCAATTCGGCGGCTATCGGCTCCGGGATCGCAGCGGGGCAGATCCTGCAGCGCGTGGCGCCGGTCATCGGCGGCAAGGGCGGCGGCAAGCCTGACCTGGCCCAGGGCGGTGGCACCGATGCGGGAGCCATCCCGGCCGCCATGGCCGAGTTCGATCGGGCGTTGGCGAAGTAGCGGGTATGCGTTCCGGGGTGCGTATCGCGCTCGACATGGGTGCGGTTCGCATCGGAGTGGCACGCTGTGATCGCGAGGCCATCATGGCGGTGCCGGACGAGACCATCGACGCACGCGACGCGGGTTGGGTGACGCGCGTACGGGACCTGGTCTCGCAGCATGCGCCGATCGAGCTCATCATCGGCAACCCCGTGTCACTCCGGGGCCGGGCGGACATCGCCTCGGATTCGGTCCGGGCGCGGGCCGAACTCCTCGCGCAGGCCCTGCCGGGACTACCCCTCCGATTGGTGGATGAGCGGCTCACGACCGCCGGTGCGTTGCGACAGTTGCAGGAGGCGGGCAAGACCAACCGGCAGGCGCGACGCCACGTCGACGCCCAGGCCGCCGTCGGCATCCTCGAATACGCGCTCGAATACGAACGGCGCACCGGA
>JAJXSV010000261.1 GCA_021784375.1 Actinomycetes bacterium
CCCGATGTCCGCCACCTGAATACGCGCGCAGGAATTGGGGCAGCCGTTGACGTGGATGGACAGTGGCTTGGCGAAATCCGGCAGGCGTTGCTCCAGTTCACTGATGAGTTGCACGGCCCGGCCCTTGGTTTCCACCATGGCCAGCTTGCAGTACTCCACACCGGTGCAGGCCATGGTGCCGCGGAGGAAGCTGGAGGGCCGCACCTGTAGGCCCAGCGCCTCGATGGCCGTCACCGCCGACTCCACGAGTTCACGCTCGACGTTGAGCATCACGACCTTCTGCTGTGCGGTGAGATGCAGACGGTCGGATCCCACGCCTGCTGCGATGTCCGCCAAACCCAGGAGCGCTTCACCGCTCAGTCGACCGACTGCGGGGGCCGCACCGATGTAGAAGCGACCGTCCTTCTGCGCGTTCACGCCGAGGTGGTCGTTGCGACCACCGGTCGGCGCCTCCGGGGCAGGGCCGTCGATCAGTCCACGGTGCAGATACTCGGTTTCCAGCACTTCCCGGAAGCGCTGAGCACCCCAGTCCGCGACGAGGAACTTCAGTCGCGCCTTGTTGCGGAGGCGCCGGTAGCCGTAGTCCCGGAAGATGGCCACGACGGCGGCCCATACCTCGGGCACCTCCTGCAACGGCACCCAGGCACCGAGCCGCACCGCCAGATGCGGATTGGTGGAGAGCCCACCACCCACCCACAGGTCGAAGCCGGGACCCTGCTCGGGATGCACGACGCCCACGAAGGAGACGTCGTTGATCTCGTGCGCCACATCGAGCCGCGGTGAGCCGCTGATGGCGGTCTTGAACTTGCGCGGCAGGTTGGAGAACTCCGGGTCGAGGATGTATCGACGCACGATCGATTCGATGGCGGGAGTGCCGTCGATGATCTCGTCAGCCGCCACGCCCGCAACCGGCGAGCCCAGGATGACGCGCGGGGTGTCGCCGCAGGCCTCGCCCGTGGTGAGGCCCACCGCCTCAAGCCGGCGCCAGATCTCGGGCACGTCCTCGATGCGCACCCAGTGCAATTGGATGTTCTGGCGATCCGTGACATCGGCGGTGCTGCGACCGAATTCGATGGAGATGTTGGCGATGGTGCGCAACTGCTCCAGCGTCAGGCGTCCGCCATCCGAGCGGATGCGCAGCATGAAGAACTCGTCCTCCAGTTCCTCCGGCGGGATGGATGCTGTGCGTCCACCATCGATGCCGGGTTTGCGCTGCGTGTACAGACCCCACCAGCGCAGGCGGCCGCGCAGGTCGTCACCGGGGATGGAGGCAAAGCCCTGCCGGGAGTAGATCTCCTCCACGCGGGCGCGCACGTTGAGTCCGTCGTCCTCGGCCTTGAACACTTCATTGGCATTCAACGGTTCCCGCTGGCCCCAAGCCCACTGGCCGTCGTTGCGCGGTGGCCGCGTTGTCGATTCCGCAGTCGTGCCCACGGAACACCTCCTCATGATGTTCGGCGAACTGTAGAAATCCCCTGGATTGCGGGAGCCAACGACCACGGGTGGGACTCAGGCGCGCGAAGCCTTCGCAAACGCCAGCCAGCGGCAGGCGCTGCCCGTCCACATGCTGGACGGTGTCCATAGACCCGTTTCGGGCAACGGATCCGATTACGCGCCAAAGGCAGGCAATTGCACCGTCAAGGGCCGGAAAACCAGGGCGCCGAATTCGGACATTCCGCGCGTACAGGGCCACAATTGCAGGTGGCGACCATGGGGTCGTCGACCCGATGGCAGCAAGCCATCGACACAGTGAGGTAGACGTGTCCAAGCAAGTTGTAACGCTGGATCAGGTCATCATTCGTTTCGCCGGCGACTCCGGCGACGGCATGCAGCTCACCGGTGATCAGTTCACCGCCGAGACCGCCGCCTACGGCAATGACCTCTCCACCATGCCCGACTATCCGGCCGAGATCCGCGCGCCTCAGGGCACGCTGCATGGCGTCTCGTCCTTCCAGTTGCATTTCGCCGACCACGAGGTGCTGACTCCAGGCGATTCACCGAATGTGCTGGTGGCCATGAACCCCGCAGCTCTCAAGGCCAATATCGGGCTCATGGCGCCGGGTGCGCTGCTCATCCTCAATTCCGATGAGTTCACCAAGCGCAATCTGGAGAAGGTCGGCTACTGGGCCAATCCACTGGAGGACGGCTCGCTCTCGAAGTTCGACGTGCACGCCATCGCCCTCACCTCGCAGACCGTCGACGCCTTGAAGGAGTTCGAGCTCACGCGTAAGGAGGCGGAGCGCTCCAAGAACATGTACGCGCTGGGCCTGCTCTCCTGGCTGTACTCCCGTCCCACGGATTCAGCACGGCAGTTCCTGCAGAAGAAGTTCGCCAAGAAGCCCGAGGTGCTGGCCGCCAATCTGGCAGCACTGGAGGCGGGTTGGTCCTTCGGCGAGACCACCGAGATCTTCTCCGTGCACTACGAGATCAAGCCCTCGTCACCGAAGCCCGGCACCTACCGCTACATCACCGGCAACATCGCCACCGCCTACGGACTGATCGCCGCTTCCGTGAAGTCCGGACTGCCCTTGTTCCTGGGCTCCTACCCCATCACCCCTGCCACTGACATCCTGCATGAGCTGGCCAAGCACAAGAACTTCGGCGTCCGCACCTTCCAGGCCGAGGACGAGATCGCCGGTATCGGCTCGGCCATAGGTGCCGCATACGGCGGCATGCTGGCGGTCACCACCACTTCCGGCCCCGGCATTGCGCTCAAGTCCGAGGCCATTGGCCTGGCCGTGGCCCTGGAACTGCCGGTCATCATCATCGATGTGCAGCGCGGCGGCCCCTCCACCGGCCTGCCCACCAAGACCGAGCAGGCCGACCTGCTGCAGGTGATGTTCGGGCGGAACGGCGAATCGCCAGTGCCGATCGTTGCTGCGCAGTCTCCCGCAGACTGCTTCAATGCCGCGGTCGAGGCTGCGCGCATCGCCGTCAAGTACCGCACCCCGGTCTTCCTGCTCACCGACGGTGCACTGGCCAATGGCGCCGAGCCTTGGCTTTTGCCGAAGCTCGAGGAACTGCCGGGCATCGACCCCGATTTCCTGCTCGAGCCCAACCACGAGATCGACGGCGTGCAGGTGCTGTGGCCCTTCAAGCGTGATCCCGAGACCCTGGCCCGACCCTGGATCAGGCCCGGCACGCCGGGTCTCGAACACCGCATCGGTGGCATCGAGAAGGCCGATGGCACCGGCAACATCTCCTACGAGGCGAACAACCACGACCTCATGGTGCGCCTGCGCGCAGCCAAGGTGGCGGGCATCGCGCGTGAGGTGCCGAACATGTTCATCGACGATCCCACCGGGGATGCCGAGTTGCTTGTGCTGGGCTGGGGATCCACCTACGGACCGATCGGCGCCGCCTGCGAAGTGCTGCGCAAGGAGGGCGTCAAGGTGGCACAAGGACATCTTCGCCTACTCAATCCCTTCCCGGCCGATACCGAGCAGGTGCTCAAGCGCTACAAGCAGGTGCTCATTCCCGAGATGAACCTCGGCCAACTGTCCCTGCTCATCCGAGGCAAGTACCTGGTGGATGCCATGAGCCTCACCAAGGTCGCAGGACAGCCCTTCAAGTCCACCGAAATCATCGACGCAATCAAGGGTGTGATCTCCAATGGCTGAGAGCTTCGCTTCATTGGCTTTGGTGCCGAAGGCCACCGAGCCGCTCACGGCCAAGCAGTTCAAGACCGACCAGGAAGTGCGCTGGTGCCCGGGCTGTGGTGACTACGCGATTCTCGCCGCCGTGCAGGCCTTCCTGCCGGAGCTCGGCGTCAAGCGCGAGAACATCGCCATCATCTCGGGCATCGGCTGCTCGTCGCGCTTCCCGTACTACGTCGACACCTACGGCATGCACTCCATTCACGGACGTGCACCGGCCATCGCCACCGGCCTCTCCACCACACGGCCAGACATGTCAGTGTGGGTGGTCACAGGTGATGGTGACGCGCTCTCCATCGGTGGTAACCACCTCATTCATGCCATGCGGCGCAACGTGAACCTCA
>JAJXSV010000262.1 GCA_021784375.1 Actinomycetes bacterium
GCAGGCCGTGATCGACCGTATCGCCGAGTTGGTGCGCGCCTGCATCAGCCAACCGCATGTCGCCGGGTGCCCGTGAACCCACGCCACCTCGAGGCCAGGCTGCTCGGCTTCGCCCTCCTGATCGGCGTCACCGCATTCGTGACGGCGCGCGCCAACCTCGACACGAGTGACGCCGCATCCGTCTGGCAGTTCGGCGTGGTCTGCGTGATCGCGACCCTTGCACATCTCGGCATCCGTCGCTTCGCGCCCCTGGCGGATGCGACGCTGTTGCCGATCGCGACCCTGCTCAACCTGCTCGGCCTGGTGATGATCCACCGCCTCGACATCGCCGATGCCACGCGGGCAGCCCGACAGGGCACGATGCCCGTCGAACCCGCGTTCATCGGCCAGTCAGCATGGACCCTGCTCGGGCTGACTTCCATGGTGCTGCTGCTCGCGGCGCTCCGGGATCATCGTCAACTGCAGCGCTACACCTACACGTCGATGGTGCTGGGTCTGGCCCTGCTGCTCATGCCGCTACTGCCCGTCATCGGGGCGGAGGTGAACGGGGCCCGCCTGTGGCTGCACTTCGGCGACCACTCGTTCCAGCCCGGTGAGTTCGCCAAGCTCTTCCTCGCCGTCTTCTTCGCCGGGTACCTCGTGCTCAAGCGCGATTCACTCACACAGATCCGCGTGCGATACCGGGGCATCGGTTGGCCACGCCCACGGGATCTCGGGCCGCTGCTCGTGAGCTGGTTCATGTCGGTGGCCATCCTCGTGTTCGAACGCGATATCGGCATGTCCTTCCTGTACTTCGGCTTGTTCATCGCCATGCTCTACCTCGCCACCGGCCAGCGGACCTGGCTGGCCTTCGGAGCGGCGTTGTTCATCATCGGCGCCGTTGCCGCGTGGACGGAGTTCGGACACGTGCAGGAGCGGGTCGAGATCTGGCTCCACCCCTTCGCCTACGCCACGACCCAGGGCTACCAGGTCGTGCAGAGCATGTTCGGACTGGCTGGCGGCGGCATGTTCGGCACCGGCCTCGGTGGGGGCTTCCCCTACCTCGTGCCCTTCGCCAAGAGCGACTTCATCCTCTCGTCGCTCGGAGAGGAACTCGGCTTCGTCGGTCTGGCCGCCATCCTCGTGCTGTATGCGATCCTGGTGCAGCGGGGCCTCCGCATCGCCCTGCGGGTGCGCGACAACTTCGGCCAACTGCTGGCCTCCGGCATCGCCGTCGTGATCGGGCTGCAGACCTTCATCGTGGCCGGTGGCGTCACACGCCTGATCCCACTCACCGGCCTCACCACGCCCTTCCTGAGCGCGGGCGGATCATCGCTGGTGGCCAACTGGATCGCCGTCGGACTCCTGCTGCGCATCTCGGACACCGCCAACCGCTCGCGACTGGAGCCCTGATGCGACCGTACCGACGCATCGGCGGCGCCATGGCACTGCTCCTCGTGGCCCTGCTCGCCAATCTCTCCTGGCTGCAGGTCATCGGCGCGGATGCGATTCGCGGGCACGACGGCAATCAACGGTTGCTCCTCGAGCAGTACAACCGCGTCCGTGGCCCCATCATCATCGGCGCCGTACCCATCGCCACGTCGTCGCGGGCCGCCAGCGATGGCTTCTACCAACGCTCCTACACCGATGGCCCGCTCTACGCCGCCATCACCGGTTACTACTCGCTCCTGTACGGCGCGACCGGCATCGAGCGTTCCCAGAACGGTGTGCTCAGCGGGGCGGACGCCCGCTTCATCGTCGATCGCATCCAGCAGCTCTTCGCCGGTCGCCATCAGGCAGGTGGCGCGGTCACCCTCACCATCGACGCCTCGGCCCAGCGCGCGGCCTATGCAGCGCTTGCGAACCACAGCGGTGCAGCTGTCGCGGTGAATGCGCGCACCGGTGCCGTGCTTGCCCTCGTATCCACGCCGTCCTTCGACCCGCAGGCGCTGGCACCCAACGATCCGTCGGAGGTTCGCAAGCGCTACCAAGCACTTTCCAGCGATCCCGGGCAGCCACTGGTCAACCGTGCCATCGGTCGCACCTACGCACCCGGCTCCCCCTTCAGCATCGTCACCGCAGCCGCCGCCTTGGCGTCCGGACGCTTCACCACGGCGACCTCGCTCGCTGCGCCGGCCTCCCTCACATTGGGCGGAACGACACTGCACAACACCGACCACCGCCAGTGCGGTCCCGGGAACGTCAGCCTGTCCCGCGCCGTGCGCACCTCCTGCCTGACCGCGATCGCCTCACTCGGACAGCTGCTCGGCGGGGATGCGCTGCACAATGCGGCAGAGCAGTTCGGGCTGGACTCCTCGCTCCTCAACCAGTTGCCCACGGAGGCGAGCAGCATGGTCGCGTCCACGGACGCCGGCCAGGTCGCGCTCCAGGCGGCGGGTCTTTCCGGCGTACGGGTGACCGCCCTCCAGATGGCGATGCTCGCCGCTGCAGTGGCGAACGGGGGCACGCTCATGAACCCGTATGTCGTGGAGGATGTGCGAGCACACAACCTGGAGGTGCTCGACCATGCCGAGCCCACGGTGCACTCGACCCCGATGTCGAAGCGGACTGCCGCGGACATCGCGGCCATGATGCTCGACATCCACGGGAATCCCACCTGCGCGAATTGCCGCATCGGCCCCTACGTCGTGCACTCCCTCGCCGGCGGGAACCCGGCCTGGTTCACCGGCTACGCCGGAGATGTCGCGGTGGCGACGGTGATCGAGGCGCCCTCGAGCGCAAGCGGCAGTACGGCAGCACGAGTTGCGGTCGCCGTGCTACATGCAGTTCTGGCAAAGACCTGATGTCCGGGACGATCGCGCAGGCGCCAGGCGGCATGATGGGCACATGTGTCAGGAGGACCGACGATGAGTGAACCCCGGGTGCTCGGCGGCCGCTACCGACTCGGCGAGGTCATCGGGCACGGCGGCATGGCAGAGGTCTACTCCGGCACCGATGAGCGACTCGGACGTCCGGTGGCCGTCAAGGTGCTGCGCGCCGACCTGGCACGGGACCACAGCTTCCTCATGCGCTTCGAGCGGGAGGCGCAGGCCGCCGCCAAGCTCAATCATCCGAACATCGTGGCCGTGTACGACACCGGCGAGGATGTCGACGACGACGGCATGACCTCGACCCGCGTGCCGTGGATCGTGATGGAGCGCGTGGAAGGGCAGACGCTGCGCCAGATCATGGCGTCCGGCCGCCGGCTCACCATCGAGCGTGCGCTGGACATCACGTCAGGCATCCTCGCTGCCCTTGACTACAGCCACCGTCACGGCATCGTGCACCGCGACATCAAGCCGGCGAACGTCATGGTGACGCCCGCCGGCGACGTGAAGGTCATGGACTTCGGCATCGCACGTGCACTCGCCGACGCATCCGCCACCGTCACCCACACGTCTGCCGTGCTCGGCACGGCGCAGTACCTGTCACCGGAACAGGCACGCGGCGAGATCGTCGATGCTCGATCCGACCTCTACTCGTGCGCAGCGCTGCTGTACGAGCTGCTCACCGGACGGCCGCCCTTCACGGGCGACTCCCCGGTCGCCATCGCCTACCAGCATGTGACCGAGCGACCACTCGCGCCCTCGGAATTCGATCCCGAGATCGGCCCCGAGATCGACGCCATCGTGCTCACTGCCCTGGCCAAGCGGCCGGACGATCGCTATGCCTCCGCCGCCGAGATGCGCGGAGACGTGGAACGCGCGCTCGACGGCCAACCGGTGACGGCGAAGATCCCCGCTCTCGATGCCCCCACCGAGTCGATGCCGGCGCTCCATGCCTCGTCGACGCAGGTGGCCACCAAGCAGCGACAGAGCACCGCCATCTGGCTGGGCTCGCTCGTCGCGGTGGTCGTGGTGGTGCTGGGCGCGATGCTCGTGCTCCTGCGCATCTTCACGCCCGCTCCCACGGACCAGGTCGCGATCCCCGACCTCCAGGGGCTCACCATCTCGCAGGCCACGAAGTTGCTGCAGAACACCGGGCTGTTGCTCGGCGACCAAAACGCGACGGCGACCACCG
>JAJXSV010000263.1 GCA_021784375.1 Actinomycetes bacterium
GGTGAGATCATTGCCCAGTTTGCGCGACTCCATAATGGCTCCCTTGTTCGATTTCCTCACACGATAGACGCGGATGGCCCCAGATCGGACCACGCTCCGGGAATCCCTCGTCAGGCCACCCGGGGGCAGCTATCGGTCAACATGGCTAAGGCGTTGGCCCTGCCGCCTGCTCAGAAGAGGTATCCGTAGCCCAGGGATAGCAGGTGATCGCGCGAGGTCTCCAGGCAGTCGAAGGCGTCACGCCCGTACAGATCGTCCTGCTCCACGAGCATCCACTTCACGCCGGTCTCGAGGGCAGTGTCGATGATGGCCTTGAAGTCCAGGTTGCCCTGGCCCAGTTCGGCGAACTGCACGATCCCGGAAAAGGCCTGCATAAAGCCCTTGTGGTCGCCGGCGGCGAGCAGTTCGAAGGCTTCTGCAGGAACATGGCTCACGCGGTAGTCCTTGAGGTGGATGAGGTCCACGAGACCGGCGTAGTCCTTGAGGAAGGTCACCGGGTTCACACCCGCACGATGCACCCAGTGCAGGTCGGCTTCGAAGCGCAGGTCGGGAGCACCGTCGCGAATGAGATCGAGGATGCGCTTGCCGTCGTACTTCGCGAACTCGTTGTGGTGATTGTGATAGGTGAGCGTGATTCCGTCACCGCGCAGACGGGTGGCGAACTCGTTGGCCTGCTCGATGAAGGCCTGCAGCGCCTCCCTGGAGGCCATGGCCGGGAAGGGCATGATCGGGATGCGCATGAGCGTGGCGCCCAGGCGGCGTGCATCGCTCACCATCTTGTCGTAGTGAGTGGTCAGTGCATCAACCGCGGCGTTGCCCATGCCTTCCAGCGGCGATGAGATGGCGGCGAACTCGATGCCGAAGTCCTGACGGGCGCGTTCCATCTGCGCCACGTTCTCCTCGGTCATGGGAACCTGTGACATCTCGATGGCCTTGTAGCCGAGCCCTGCCATGCGCTGCAGCACCGCATAGGCGCCGTCCGCTGCGAAGTGCTCGCGCAGCATCATTCCCTGCACGCCGATTCTCGTCATGTTCACTCCAGATTCCGTCGAGCCCGACTCGGGCCGCTTCGCGCAGGCTTTCACCCAGCGGAGGGCTTGACGAGCAGTTGCCACCGCTTGCAGCCGTGACGGCTACAGCTCGCCGACGCGCAGCCCGTACGTCATGGTGTGGGAGTCCCCGGGCTGCAGCACGATGGCATGGTCCAGCACATTGGCGCCCTCGACGCAGACCATGCCCGGCCACTCCTCGTCGCCGAAGTCCGGCATGGCGGCCGACTTCGCCACCCAGGGATTCCAGACCACCAGATTGGCGGAGTTGCTGCGCGTGATGGTGATGCTGCGTCCCAGCACCGGATCGACGATGGTGACGTCCGCGCTGCTGCTGTACACGCGGTCGGTTTCCCCCGAGAAGGTGACGTCGCCAGCTTGGGTGACGGGCTCCGGTGCGGCTCCCGGCGCCTTGTCGAGATAGGTGGTGCCGTCCAGTCCAGTGATGCGCAACTGGGTGATGTCACCGACGGTCAGATAGGTGTGCAGTGCTTCTTCGAAACTGAACTCATGTTCACCGAAGTTGTGGACGCTGAACTCGATGCCCAGGTCGCTTCCGAAGTCGATGAGCAGTTCAGCGTGGACGTTGTGGGGGAAACTCACAGACGGCGTGATGTCGAGGGCGTAATTGGCGCGAGTCCCGGTGTCGGAGCGCTCTTCGTCGAGCAATTGCCAACTGGAGAGTCGGGCGAAGCCATGGGCGGGCGCCTGCTTCCCATCGCGGCCGGTACCGAACCAGGGGAAGCAGACGGGAATCCCGCCACGGATGGGTGCGGCCGAGTCGAAGGAGGAACGGGCGCTCATCCACAGCACGGGCGAATGGCCGGTAGGCGTCCACTCCACCACGTGGGCACCGTGATCGTAGGCGGCGCCCCAGGCGGCAGCACTGCTGAAATTGCGGGGGGCGGGAAGACTGGTCATGGCGGCAGCGTAGGTAGACCCGAACATCCCAACAATCTGCTGCCATAAGTTGCAGTGGTTCGAAGGCAATTCCCATGCCACCAAGCCCTCGCCGCACATACGCTTGCCTAGGGGCCGCGCTCCGACGGCCCACCGGGGATTGAGCGAGGGGGTAACGTGCGCAATCCCCTCGAACTGCATCCGGATTTCCCCGACGAATTGTTCGACGCCCTCTTCGAGCCGGTCGTACTGCTGCAACCGCAGCGCGATGGGGACGGTGTCATTCGGGATTTCGTCTATGTGCGCGTGAACCGTGCCGCCTGCGATTACGACGGCCTGGTTCCCGAGCAGTTGTTGGGCCACCGTCTCAGCGAGTACCTGCCTATTGCGCAAGCCCCGGGTTTGCTCGCGGCCTACGCCGCTGTGGCCGACACCGGTCGTCCCTACCTTCAGGACCATGTGTTGCTCGACCTGCCCCTGCAGGGTGGCATGCGTTTGAGCAGCAACCGTTGTGTGCGCGTGGGTGAACTGGTAGCCGTCATGTGGCGGGACGTCACCGAAATGACGCAGACCCGGGCCCAGGCCACGGCCTTCTCGCCAGAGGTCGGTCCCGTCATCGACTCGCAGAACAATCCGCATGTGGTGTTCGCGGCGGTACGCGACACGGACGGCAACATCATCGATTACATGTACGCGGACGCCAACGAGGCGGCCGCTGCCTACGACGGCGTCACCCGGCAGGAGTTGGTGGGCTCGCGGGTGTCCGACATGGTGGCCAAGTCAAAGCGAGAGGCCTTCGACATCTCGCACCTTTCGGCCGTCCTGAACTGGGGTATCCCTTACATCGCCAACGACGTCTCCATGCTTGCCATGCGCGATGGCAAGCAGGAGTGGCGTTGGCACGATCAGCGGGTGGTGAAGCTCGATGACGATCATCTGCTCTCGACCTGGCGCGATGTGTCGGACCGGCACCTGGCCAGGGAACAGTTCGCCGATTTCGATGATCCCTCGACGCTGACCACGGATGACGATACGGACATCATCTGTGCCGTAACGCACGGACTCATAAGTTGGGTGTCACCATCGGTGGAAGCGGTGCTGGGCTGGGCACCGCACGAGTTGCTGGGCCAATCGCCCTTCGAATTCGTCGACGAGGCCGATCGCGATCGCGTGCGAGCTGCCAATCTGGGTCTCAACCCGCAGGGTCGGACCCGCATCCGTTTGCGGCTGCGTGGCAAGGCCCGGACCTCGGTTTGGGTGGATCTGGAAGGCGAACTGCGCACCGGACGCGGAAGCGAGCTGGCGCTGGTCGTGCTCACCTTGCGCCCTGTGGCACCCGAGGCGCTTGTCCTGCAGTTGCTGGAACACCAGTCGCGCGAGGACACCCTCACCGGCCTTGCCAACCGCATTGAGTTGTTCATGCGGCTGCCCTCCATTCTGGCCGCGCAGCACCATGTAGCCGGTTCGGTTGCGGTGATCCTCTTCGACCTCGATGAGTTCAAGCGTGACAACGAGTGTTTCGGTCATGCTGCAGGCGACACCTTGCTGAAGGAAGTGGCTGGCCGTCTGGCCGAGCGCACGCGGCAGGGTGACCTGGTGGCGCGCGTGGGTGATGACGAGTTCGCCGTGGTTCTGGTCGGCGCCACCCATGCTCAGACGGCCCTCGAGGTAGCCAAGGAGTTGCAGGCCGCCATCGCCAAACCGGTTTCTTCGGCTGGTACGACTCTGGGTGTCACGGCCAGTGTCGGTGTGGCCCTGTCACGCGCCTCGGATGATGCCGACTCGCTCATCGCCCGGGCGGATGCGGCCATGTTCATGGCCAAGCGTCAGGGTCGCAGCGGCATGGCAGACTTCTGATCTCCAACGGCCTCAGGATCACCTTGTCTGCACTTGCACGCACCCTTGTCCCTGCGCGCGTACGGCTGCTCGCGTCCGCACTCATCCCCTTGCTGTTTCTGGGCGGCGTGCCGTCACCGAGTACCGCCGCCGGCACCGGGCTGGATGTGGCCGCTGAGAATGCCCAGGCTGGTATGCCCA
>JAJXSV010000264.1 GCA_021784375.1 Actinomycetes bacterium
GCAGACGGCTCGGGTGAGAGCTCGAAGAGGGTGCGCGTCACCTCCTGTGACGCCTCGCGCTGCAGGACCTGCCGACGGATGGCGAGCACCGCTGCCTGCATGGAGACGCTGAGGATGGTGGTGAGGGCGACCCGTTCCAGCCAGGCGGTGATGTCCGTCGCCGGATGGGTCGCGAAGATGGCGAGCGCCGCCGGCAACTGGGTGAGGCCCAGGCCCATGGCGCCGAACTCGACGCCGGCCAGCATGGCGAGCATCACCAGGCCGTACCAAGGGAGGAACTCGAGGAAGACATTCGCATTCCCGAACTCGCCGGATGCGATGGGGACCGCGATGCGACCGAGGGCACCGGCGAGGAGCACCGCGCCGAGCAGGGTGAGGAACTGCGGAGTGGGTGGCCGCTTGAGCGAGACGCCCTCGAGCACGGGAACCACCAGGATCACGCCCAGCACGTCCGCGGACAGCCAACTGCACCACATGGCCACCAGGTTGCGCCCCTCGAGCGGACCCAGGATGAGCGTCGCGACGGTGGCAGCCGCGGCCGCTCCGACCACCGCTGCCGCCGCCAGGACAACCGCGTTGGTCGCCCGTTCGAAGCGGGAGCTGGCGAAGCGACGCAGCAAGTGGGCGATGAGCAGGGCCTCGCCGCCGTTGATGAAGCCCGCGATGCCGGGGAGCGCAGGGGCCGACTGATGACGAGCGACATGATGACGTTGCTCAACAGCACGCCGCCGACGATCTCGGGCCCCCGCTTGGGGAAGCGCAGGGCGATCGTCACCACCACGCCCATGGACATGGTGAAGGCGGCATAGCCGGTGCCCGCGAAGTCCGTGAGCTTGCTGAGCAGGAATCCCGCCGTCCAGGCCCAGCCGACGGCGAACGCGAACCAGCCGCGCTCGAGCAGTGCGCGATGGTTGCGCTGGTCCCCGAGCATGGCAGCCCCCCAAGGATGCTCGCGCGAATTATCCCTCCGGGCCGGCCGCGATCGCGGTCACGGCGGTCGGCAATTGCCGTAAAGACGCTGGCCGCGACGCCGGGCGGGTTGCTCGGCCGGTCGCTGGCGCGGCTGCGCGGGATGAGCCCATGGCCAAGGCACAATTCACACATGACGGCCGCGGATTCCCCACGCGTGCGCCGGGTTGGCCGATCCGCGCTCACCCCGCGCGCCGCCATCCTCGCCGCGACCATCGCGCTCGTCGTCGCCTCGGTCGCCCTGCCCCTGCGCGACCTGGTGGCCCAACGCAACCGCATCAATGCCCTACACGAACGGGAAGCCGTCGCCACCGCGGAACTGCAGACCATGAATGCGCAGATCGCACGCTGGAACGACCCGGCCTTCGTGGCGGTGCAGGCGCGTGAGCGCCTCCACTTCGTGCTGCCGGGCGAGGTCGGCTACGTCGTACTCGAGGCCGACACCGCACCCGTGCTGTACAAGGGCGTGGTGGCAACGCAGCGCTCGCAGAGTTGGTACGCGGCCATGTGGGGTGGCATCAAGGCCGCCAGCCAGACGGCCGCGCCGGGGCTCACCCGCGCGCAGCCCTGACTGGCAGCAGCGCCCGCGCTGGCGCAGGTTCCCGGCGCGCCGCCGGTGTCGGGCGACCCCGGCGCTTCTGGGAGGATGCGGCCGTGAGTGATGGGGCAACGGTCGCGGTGTCGGCGGGGGATCTTGAGACCCTGCAACGACAATTGGGCCGCCAGGCGCGTGGTGTCGCAAGGGTCGCCGCGCGCTGTGCCTGCGGCCGGCCCTGCGTTGTGGCCACTGAGCCGCGACTGCCCGACGGCACGCCCTTCCCGACGCTCTACTACCTGACCTGTCCGCGGGCTGCATCGGCCATCGGCACCCTCGAGGCCACGGGCGTGATGGCGGAGATGCAGGCGCGCCTTGATGCCGATCCCGCCCTGGCACTGTCCTACCGGCGCGCGCATGAGGCCTACCTCGCCGATCGCCAGCAGCTCGGCTCAGTGGCGGAGATCGATGGCATCTCCGCCGGCGGCATGCCGACCCGCGTCAAGTGCCTGCACGTGCTCGCCGGCCATGCCCTGGCGGCGGGTCCGGGCGTGAACCCATTGGGCGACGAGGTGCTCGCCATGATCGGACCATGGTGGTCACCGACGACCTGCCTGCAGGACGAGGCGTGAAGCGAACAAGCGGAGGATCGAGATGCGCGTAGCCGCCATCGACTGTGGCACCAACTCCCTGCGCCTGCTGCTGGCGGACATCATCGAAGGGACCATGCACGAGATCCGTCGCGAGATGCGGATCGTGCGCCTGGGCCAGGGCGTCGATGCGACGGGCAGGTTCGCGGAGGACGCCCTGGAGCGCACGTTCACGGTCTGCGACGAGTACGCCACGGAGTGCCGGGCCCAGGGCGTCGAGCGCATCCGCTTCGTCGCCACCAGCGCCTCCCGCGACGCGGCGAACCGCGACGTCTTCATCGACGGCGTGCGCACGCGATTCCAGGTCGCACCCGAGGTGATCAGTGGGGATGAGGAGGCGGGGCTGTCGTTCGCCGGCGCCACCCGAGAGCTCATCGGACGCGAGGCCCAGCCCTTCCTGGTCGTGGACATCGGCGGCGGCAGCACGGAGTTCGTCATCGGTGACCGGGTGCCGGCGCAGGCGCGCAGCGTCGACATCGGCTGCGTGCGCATGACCGAGCGGCACGGCCTGGCCGAGCGTCCCTCGCCGTCGCTCATCGAGGCCGCCACCCGCGACATCGACGCGGCCATCGATCGGGCCCGCGCCGAGGTGCCGATCGAGCGCGCCGGGACCTTCGTGGCGGTGGCGGGCTCGGCGACCACCGTGGCCGCCATGGCCCTGCAACTGCCGCGATACGACGCCGAAGCCATCCACCTCACCCGGCTCACCCGCCAGTCGGTGCAGGAGGTCTCCGAGGCCTTCCTCCGCATGACCGGGGCCGAGCGCAGCGCGCTGCCCTTCATGCACCCCGGTCGGGTCGATGTGATCCCCGCGGGAGCGCTCATCCTCCGGCGCGTCATGGAGGTCGGGGGCTTCGAGGAGGTCCTCATCAGCGAGCACGACATCCTCGACGGCATTGCCTGGTCCCTCACGGCAGGCTGAGATAGCCACGTGAGCCCTCTGCAGCTGTCCGAACGAGCCCGGCGCACCACCCTGTCGCTCCTCCCGGTGGGGGCCTTCGAGACCTCGGCCGACGGCTCCTGGGACTTCGTGAGCCCCGCCCTGGTCGACATGCTGGGGGGCCTGCCGACGTCATCCCTGCTGGGACGTGAGTGGCTGAGCCGGGTCCACCCCGATGACCTGCAGCGGGTGCTCGCCGAGTACCGCCAGGCTCGCGACTTCGAACGCCCATGGCGGCACACGTTCCGCTTCATCACGGCCGACGACAGCGTGCTCCCCGTGGGGGTCGACGCCAACCCGCTGCCGCAGGCGGCGGGCACCCGGGGCATCAGCTATGTCGGCCTGGTCCGGGACCGCTCGAGCGAGGTGCTCGCCATCGAGCGAGCCCAGGAGTCGCATGAGCTCTTCCGCGCCATGCAGGACCTGGTGCGGGAGGGGGTGGCGCTCAACCGCGGCGAGGTGACGCTCGCGGCCAACCCAGCGGCAGCACGCATCCTGGGCTTCGACAGCCCCGACGACCTGGTGGGCCGACTCACCCTCAGTTACCTGCATCCGGGGGATCGCGCGCGCTTCGCCTCCTTCATCAGTGGCGACCTGCCCTCCTTCACCACCGGTCGCATCCTGCGGCCCGATGGGGTGGAGGTGACGCTCGTGGTCCAGGGCCGACCGGTGATGTACGCGGGCGCGCTTGCCCGTCTCGTCACCTTCGTGCCCATCGCCGATCCCCTGGTGGAGGCGGCCATCTCGGCGCGCAACGAACTGCAACTGCATGCACTCGAGGGCATCCTGCCCACGCCCTATCACCGGATCGGGCTGGAGGGCGACGAGGCCGGCGTCATCCAGTACGCGAACCCGGCCTTCTGCGAACTGCTCGGACGTTCACAG
>JAJXSV010000265.1 GCA_021784375.1 Actinomycetes bacterium
GCAGGGGTAGAAACCAGCACCGGGAACACGCGACCGCCGCACCCCTGGGGGCCGGCGGTCGGGGTCGGGCTGGTTGGTCAGTTTCCGCAGCCGCAGTTGCCGCAGCCGCAACCACCCTGGGACTTGGTTTCGGTCTCGATCTCGATCTTGGTCTCAGCCACGAATCCTCCTCAGGAAGACCCAAGGCTACCGCGCCTCACGGAGTGGCGAGATCCCGTCGCGGGAAGCGAGCCAGGGCCAGCAACAGCAGGCCGCCGCTCACCAGCAACAGCCAGAGCGTCGGCGTCCACAACATGGGTGTGGCGGGCAGCCGTGGCACATGGGTGAAGGGCGAGAGGTCGAGTACCAGCGAGGGCCACGACAGCAGCGTGCCGAATTCACTGACCAGCACCGTGGCCGCAACCGCCACCCAACTCAGGTAGGCCTGCCCGGGCAGGAGGGCGAAGACAGCGAAGGCCAGCCCCACCAACACCCAGATGGCCGGTAGGTAGACGATGGTACGGGCGATGGCTTCGGGCAGTCCGCTGAAGTTCCCGCTCTGCGTGGCGTTGCCAAGCCAGAAGCCCAGTGCCAGCGCCAGTTGCAGCAGCGTGGTACCGAGCAGTGCCACCACGATGTGAGCGCCCAGCAGGCGGCGGTGCGACGTCGATGTGGCCAGCAGGGGCTCGAGGCGGCCCGCCTGCTCTTCGCTTCCGATGCGCCGGGCGAGGATCACGCCGCAGAGCGCGCTGAGGACACCGGCGAAGCCCACTTCGAAGACCATGAAGGCCACAAAGGGATCCGAACTCCCGGCACTGCGGAGCAACCAGTCGCGCATCTGCTGACTGTCCAGGAAGCGGTTGGCCGTCGAGGCGATGGAACCCAGCAGCAGCGCCATCAGCAGGTATGACACGAGCAGGCCCAGAATGAGACCACGCTGCAGTCGCAAGCTCAGGCTGAGCGCGGAGCGCAGCCCGGGCCCAGCCGAGGCACGACCGCCGCGCTGGGGAATGAGCCCAGCGTCGAGATCGCGGTGGCGGGCCAGGCTGAGGGCTGCAGGGGTGAGCAGGGCGATGGTCAGGACCGGTGGCAGCAGTGCCCACCAACGGTCGCCGGCGAAGGCCTTCACCTGGTCCTGCCACCCCACGGGCGACAGCCACGACCACCAGGCCGAGGCTGCCGGGGTGCCAGCGGCGTCAGCAGTACCGCGCAGCAGGAAGGCCAGCGCCAGCATCATGAAGGCCAGGGTGTTGGCAGCCCGTGCGGCCTGGGTGAGTTGTGCGGTGACGCCCGTGATGGCAGCGAAGACCAGGCCGCACAGGGACACCGAAATCGCCCAAACCCATGCGCTGCCCGCGGGAAGCCCGGTGCCGATGACACCCAGTGCATTCACGGCACAGAGCACCGTCATCACGCCTGTGGCCAGGCTCAGCGCTGCAGCCAGGGGCGCCCACCTCCCGACGACGAGCGATCCGATGACCTCCAGACGACCCGACTCCTCCTCGGTGCGCGTATGACGCGTGACGAGCAGGATGGCAAGGATGGCTGCGAAGATGCCGCCGAAGCCGATGGGCTTCATCATGGCCACAGAGCCCAGGCTCTGTGGATCCCAGACCCGGCCGTACATGACCAGCATGGCGGGCAGGTCGTTGACCGCTGACGCCGCATCAACCCGCGACTGCATGGTCGGATAGAGCGCAATGGCGGCTGCGGTCCCTCCGACGGAGTAGGCCAGATAGGCCAGCATCCAGGCGGGCAGCAGGATGCGATCACGGCGCAGGGCCAGGCGCAGAAGCGCACGCGTGCCGGTGAACTGCGACATGGCTAGGCGCCGCGGTAGTGGGAGAGGAAGAGCTCCTCCAGTGTGGGCGGCTGCGTTGCCAGCGAAACGATGCCGAAACCCTGGAGGGCAGCCACGAAATCATCGAGGGCGTACTGCTCGACCGCACAGCTGATCCCGTTGCCGGTGACGACGCAGTCATGCACCCCATGCATGTCCTGCAGGCCCGTCGGGACCTGCCGCAATTGCGCGACGACATTGGTGCGGGTGAGGTGACGCATCTCGGCCAGGGTGCCCGTCTCCACCATGCGCCCGGCGCGAATGATGCTGATGCGATCGGACAGGGCCTCGGCCTCACTCAGGATATGGCTGGACAACAACACCGATCGTCCGTCGCCGCGCCACTCCGCGACCACCTCGCGGAAACTGCGCTCCATAAGCGGATCCAGCCCGCTCGTCGGCTCGTCAAGCAGCAGCAACTCGACGTTGGAGGCCAATGCTGCGATGAGCGCGACCTTCTGACGATTGCCCTTGGAGTAGGTGCGCGTCTTCTTGCTGGGGTCGAGCTCGAAACGCGCGATGAGTGCTGCGCGGCGTGTGGGATCGAGGCCACCGCGCAGGCGGCCCAGGAGGTCGATCACCTCGCCACCGGTGAGGCTGGGCCACAGCGCCACATCGCCGGGAACGTAGGCGAGGCGTCGGTGCAGTTCCACGTTGTTCCGCCAAGGGTCGAGCCCCAGGACTGTTGCCGATCCCGAATCGGTGTGGAGCAGGCCCAGCAGACAACGCAAGGTGGTGGTCTTACCGGCACCATTGGGGCCGAGGAAGCCGTGCACCTCGCCCACATCCACCGTCAGGTCGAGCCCGTCGAGTGCTCGGGTGCTGCCGAAGTGCTTCACCAGATTGCGGACCTCGATGACAGGGGGCATAGCCCGACTCTACGCCGGGGAATCGGGCAAAACCCTTGCCATCACACGTGTTCTCGCACCCACATGGCGAGTTGGTATGAGCAGTTCGTCACAGCCTCGACCCAGGACGTTGAAGCCGATTCATCGGCCCGATCGCTCACCTGCTTGACCATGGTGAGTTCGATGCCCGCGGCCGCGGCCGCCTTGGCGATGGCATACCCCTCCATGTCCACCATGTCCGCGACCACTGCCAGCAACGCGCGATGGGCGGGATCGGCGATGAAGCGATCGCCGGTGGCGAGGATCATGCCTTCGCGCGCGAGGTTGATAGGCAGGCTGGTGTGCACATCGGCAAGCGCATGGA
The DNA here is from genome assembly GCA_021784375.1 of Actinomycetes bacterium. Next base: position 3,032 of record JAJXSV010000265.1, read on the forward strand.
TGGCCGCGTCATCCACATCGTGCTCGATGACGGTGCTCACCATGTGGGTGCCATCAATGTGGTCCTTGAGCCCACCGGCGGTGCCGAGATTGATGAGTGCACGGGGTCGGTTGGCGGCGACGATGGTGGCAACCGCGACGGCGGCATTCACCTTGCCGGCACCTGTCACCAGGATGGGCAGCCCCAGCCCGCGCAAACCGACCGCCTCCAGCTCGAGTGCCACGACGAGCAGTGGTTGGTCAGGCGAGATCCTGCCGTGCAGCTGCATGCTCCAAGGCTAACGGTGGAGTGCGACAAGGTGGCGGAAAACGTGAAGGTCCGGAACCAGGAGAGGTTGGTTCCGGACCTTCACCTTGATCCGCACGGCGGAACGTGCCTGCGTACGGCGGGGAGCTACTTGCGCTTCTTGCTCCACACGTCAAAGGCCACGGCGAAGAGCAGGATCAAGCCCTTGATGGCCATCTGCTTGTCGATACCGACGGAGAGCAGGTTCATGCCGTTGGCCAGCACGCCCTGGATCATGCCGCCGATCATGGATCCGACCACGGTCCCGACACCACCGGTGACGGCCGCACCACCGATGAACACCGAGGAGATGGCGTCGAGTTCGAATCCATCGCCTGCCTTGGGCACAGCGGAGTTCATGCGAGCGGTGATGAGGATTCCCGAGAGCGCAGCCAGGGAACCCATGTTCACGAACAACCAGAAGTTGACCTTGCGCACGTTGATGCCGGAGAGGATGGCGGCATTGAGGTTGCCGCCGATGGCGTAGATATGACGGCCCCAGGTGGTGGATTTCATGACGATGCTGTACGCGACGATGAGGATGACGAGCAGGATCAGCGTGAAGGGAATGCCGTTGGCGCGTGAGAGCTGGATGCCGACATATGCCATCATCGCGCACAGCGCAGCGAGCTTCACGAAGAACCAGGTGCGGGGTTCCACCG
>JAJXSV010000266.1 GCA_021784375.1 Actinomycetes bacterium
GCCGGCATCGAAGGGCCGGAGGTCCAGCTCCTCGAGCAGGCCGAGATCTACGAGCTCGGGGTACGCAGGATTGAGGATCTGGAAGCCCCGGTCCAGTTGCAGGCCATCAACCTCGTCCGTGCGCATGCGACCACCAACGGCGTCGGCTGCCTCCAACACGAGCAGCGAACGCCCGGCTCGCTGCACGGTGATTGCGGCATTGAGTCCGGCCAGGCCGGCCCCCACGATGACGACATCAACCTCTTCGCTCATGCGCTGCATCGTAGTTCGCAGGAATGACCCGTACGCGGCCGTCAGCCTGAAGGGGAGGCTGCGCTTCAGCGGTGCGCGAGCGGGAAGCGGTACTGCATGCGCAGGCCACCGAGCTCACTCGGTGAGAGCTTCACCGAGCCTCCGGTCTCCCCCATCACCGCTGAGATGATGCTCATGCCCAGCCCGGAGCCGCCGCTTGCCCGGGAACGCGACTGGTCGAAGCGCTGGAAATGCGAGATCCCGCGTTCGTACATTTCCGGGGAGAGCCCGGGGCCGCCATCCTCGATCACTAGCAACGCCGAAGTACCGTCGCTGCTGAGCGACACGTGCACCGGGTCGTCAGCAGTTGTGTGGCGGCGGATGTTGGCGAAGGCGTTGCCGACGCCGTGATGGAGGTGCGAGGGAATGGCCCGCACCAGCACTGCTGCCTCGACCGAGCTCGTTACCGGTCGCTGCGGCTGCAACTCGCGCAGGTCATCGATGAAGACGCGAACCAGCGCGGTGAGGTCGAGCACCTCGAACACCTCGGGCAGCGGTGTGCCGATCTCGGCGAGAAGCAGGAGGTCGTTCACCAGCGCTTCCATGCGCTTGGCCTCGGAACGCATGCGCAGCAGCGCCCGCTCCCGCTGCTCCAGGGGTACGTCGCGCTCGAGTAACTCGAGATAGCCACGAATGACCGTGAGCGGGGTGCGCAGTTCATGCGAGGCATCGCCCAGGAACTGCTGCATGCGCTGGGTGGTGGCCTGCTCGAATTCCACGGTGGCACGCAATGACGCCACGGTGCGTCGCAGCGCCTGCGCCAAGGTCGTGACTTCTGCGGACGAGGCCTGCTCGGGGATCTCGACACTCTCGGCACCCTCCGCAATGCGTGCCGCCGCCACGACCAGCCGTTCGATCTGAGCGACGTCGCGACGCACCAGGATGCGAATGAGCAGCCCCATGAACAGGCTGAGCACCAGCCAGAATGTCGCCAGAGAGACGATGTCGGACGTGGTCTGGCTGTCGATGTCCTTGACGGAGGCCGCGACCACCACGATCTCGCCGTTCTTGAGGCGGACCGAGGCCATGCGATAGCCCTGCGCCGTCTGCGGTGCGCTCAGGGCTGCCTGGCGGAGCCGAGGGCTGGGGACTGGCGCGGGACCTTCGGGCAGGTCACGCAACCAGGTGAAGCCGCTGCCGGGCGCGGCAAAACCGACCGCCACGGCAATCGAACTCTGGTCGGCGGCGAAGAGGGCGGCGCCCACCTGATCCGACTTGGTGGCATCCGCCTGACCGGTAACGGCAAACAGGGTCTGGTCAACGGCCGCCAGTTTCGAGGTGCGCACATCGGAAATGGAGACACCACCGATGAGCAGCGTGCCCGCCGACGACACCGCAACCACCGCGGCCGTGAGGCGGGTGCGGAGCTTCACTCCGCCTCGATCTGGAACCCAACTCCGCGAATCGTCTTGATCCCCGCGAAGGTTTCGTCGTGGAGCTTCCTGCGCAGGTAGGAGATGTAGGTGTCGACGACCGAGGTGTCGGTCTCGAAGTCAATCCCCCAGACCTGGCGCAGCAGTTCGCTGCGCGTCACGACGCGCGCCTGATGCTGCAGCAGGTATTCGAGCAGTCGGAATTCCGTCGGTGACATCTCGATGAGCGCCCCGTCGCGCTTCACCCGGTGCACACGAGCGTCCAACTCGACCGGGCCGCACTTGAGCACGGTGGCCGGCTCCTCAGCATTGGAACTGCGACGAAGTACGGCCGTGACGCGCAGCAGCAATTCCTCAAGACCGAAAGGTTTGCGCACATAGTCATCCGCACCCAGTTGCAGACCATGCGTGACGTCAATGCGATCGCCGCGGGCGGACAGCATGATGACGGGCGTCTGCAGGCCCCGATCCCGGATCTTCTCCAGCAATTCAAAGCCGTTCATGACCGGCATGTTCACATCCACGATCATGAGATCCGGCTGGGTATGCCGCAGGATCTGCAGCGCTTCCTGCCCATCAACTGCTTCGATGGCGTCGTATCCACCCAGCCGCAGAGCATCACCGATGAGCTCTCGCACACCGAGTTCATCGTCCACGACCATCACAAGGGGTTTCACGTGCCTATTCCATCGTGATTCGGCGCCACCGCAAGCGTTGCCCAGCCATGTCAGCGCCGTTTCCCACCTATTTCACAGCCAACGGCGTGCAGGATCCTCCCGTGAGCATTCGTAGCCAGGGCCTCCTGAGGGCTGCGCTCGTCGTGGTGACAGCGCTTTCCCTGGTGGCCGCTCCGGCGATGGCCCAAGCCCAGGACCGCAAACCCAGCGCCACTCCTTCCGATGCACCTTCGGCAACCAGCAGTCTCATGAGTTCGGGCAAGAAGACTCCGGACCAGGAACTGCGCGCCGCCATCGACCTTTGGAAAGCCGCCAACAAGCTCTACAAGAATGCCAGCGCCGCCCGCGCTGCGGCTATCGTCACCATCAACGAGACCTTCACCGCCGCGGTGCGCAAGGCCAAGAGCCTGTACACGAACGAGCGTGCGTCGTCCGCGACACCGGCTGCCAAGAGTGCCGCGGCTTCCCATTTCGATGATGCCGTCACCGCCGCGACCACCGCGCGTCAGGCGGCCATCGACGCACTGCCGCCACTACCGCCTGCACCCGGGCCCAAACCCACACTGAAGAGTCTGGCCGCCGCCAAGGCGCTGGCCGCCGCCAAGGCGGAACCCGGCCCTTTCGTCGGTTGACCCGCGCCTCGGTCTCCCCGACCGAGGCCATTGCACCGCGCCTGCCGCACGATCACTCCCGCCCGACTCGATCACGGCATTGAGTGGGTTTCGTACCGGCCACGGCGGGTAGCGTGCTCGGCACAAGCGAGTGGAGTTTCCGTGACTGCCGATCTCATCTACCTGACCCGCGACGATGTGCGATCCGTGATGCCCGACTGGCACACGCAGATCGATGTGGCCGAGCAGACCTATGTGGATCTGGCCAGCGGTGGCATCGAGATGCCGCCGAAGCCGGGAATCCATCCGCGTCAGGATGCCTTCATCCACGCCATGCCCGCGTGGATCAAGCGCTCCGATGTGGCGGCCATCAAATGGGTGTCCGGTTATCCGACCAACAAGACGCTGGGCATTCCCTACATCAATGGTCTGCTCATCCTCAACGAGGCGGAGACCGGCATTCCGGTAGCCGTCATGGACTGCGTCGAGATCACCGCTGCCCGCACCGCGGCGGCGAGCGGTGTATGTGTCCGCCGCTGGGCGCCGGCGGGTTGGAAGCGAGCGGCCATCCTGGGCAGCGGCGAGCAGGGTAACTACCACGCCGACATGCTGCGTGCGCTCAATCCCGACGCGGTCATCGTCGCCTACGACCCCGACGTGCGGAGGGCGGAAGCCCTGCGTGGGCGCGACGAAGTGGCCACCACGGTTGAGGCGGCCGTTGCCGATGCGGACGTCATCATCTCCGCGGCACCTATCGTCCAGCAGCCACAGCCCGTCATCACGCCAGGCATGCTGAAGGCCCAGCACCTGCTGCTCCCCATCGACTTCGACGCCGTCGTCACCAAGGATGCGGTGGATAACGCTGAGATCTTCCTCACCGATCACGTCGACCAGTTCGAGCACTACCGGTCCATCGGCCACTTCCGCGAATGGCGTGCGCCGCAGGCGGCCGTTGGTGCGCGCGTGCGTGAAGCGGGTAACGCCGATCGCGTCGTGTGCTGCAATCTGGGC